>JAYUXO010000384.1:0-17941 GCA_043753505.1 Comamonadaceae bacterium | reverse complement strand
TGGCGGCAATGGCGGCCATCAGGCCGGGCCAGTCTGCATGGTCACTCAGCACAAAACCCTGGTCGTAGCCTCCCCGCCTGCGGGCACCACGCAGCTGCATCCAGCCGCTGGCAAATGCGTGGCTTGCTGGGTGGCTTGAATCAGCAAAATTTTTCAGCCACGGACCACTGGCGGCACTGGGCGGGCACAGCACGAGGGCGCGCTTCAAATCGCCTTTGTCAGTGACCTCAGTCACCAACCTGGTTTCGGGCAAGGCCACCCCCGCCGCGCGGTAAGCCGCATTCAACGGTTGCACCGCGCTGTGCACCACCACCGGGCCAATCGACGCATCAACCCCCGCCAGCACGCGCTGGGCTTTGCCGAAGCTGTAGCACATCAGCACGCTGGCGCGGCCTGCGGCGCTGTTGGCTTGCCACCAGGCGTTGATGGCGGTAAATATTTCGATGTCGGGCCGCCAGCGGTAGATCGGCATGCCGAAGGTGCTCTCGGTGATGAAGGTGTCACAGCGCACCGGCTCGAAGGGCTCGCACGTGGGGTCTGGCGTGCCGCCGTGCGCGGTGAGTTTGTAGTCGCCACTGGCCACCCACACCTGGCCACCGTGTTCCAGCCGCACCTGCGCCGAGCCCAGCACATGGCCTGCGGGGTGCAGGGAAACCGTCACGCCATGGTGGTTGATGCGCTCGCCATACGCCAGGGTTTGCAGCGAAATGCTGCCCAGCCGCTGGCGCAACACGCCCTGCGCGGCCGCGGTGGCCAGGTAGTGGGCGTGGCCGGTGCGGGCATGGTCGGCGTGTGCATGGGTGATGACAGCGCGGTCCACAGCGCGCCAGGGGTCGATATAAAAGTCACCCGGCGGGCAATACAGGCCCTCTTTGCGTTGGATGACCAGGTCAGTCATCGTGATGCGATAAAGGACGAAAAATACCCTTGCATGCGGCGTGCGATGACGGGTAGCTGAGCTTCAAAGTCATTTTTCATGCAGCCCGAAGGGCGCGTCATTTGTCATCTGCAATCTCAGTACCTTTTCCCCGCCGCCAGCAAGGCTAAACGCATCAGGCCGTACGCCAGCCAGTTCAACGCCCGCTGGACCACGGGTCGGGCCAGATAACGATCTGCCTGCACCGGCTTGCCGCCGTTTTCCATGGCATGGCACAGACGGGCGCGCAGCTCACAGGCAAACGCGTTGTCGCGCACCGCCAAGTTGGCCTCGCGGGCCAGCAGCAGGCTCAAGGGATCCAGGTTGGACGAGCCCACCGTAGCCCAGCAGTGCGGGTGCCCCGCGTCGACCACCGCCACTTTGGCGTGCAAAAAGCTGGCCTCGTACTCATAAATTTCCACACCTGCCGCCAGCAACGCGCCATAGACCGGGCGGGCCGCGTGGTACTGCATGAAGTATTCGTAGCGGCCTTGCAGCAACAAAGTGACCTTCACGCCACGCCGCGCAGCGTGCACCAGGCCACGCTGTAATTTGAAGCCGGGCAGAAAGTAGGCATTGGCAATGATGATTTCGTGCTGCGCTGCGCCGATGGCCTGACGATAGGCGCGCTCAATGCGGGTGCGGTTGCGAAAATTATCACGTAATAGCAGTCTAACCCTTTCATTTATTGCTCGAGCAGCTATGTTTTCAGGAGCGTCTGGATTGCTGTTTGCTGCAGGCAAAAGCGCCCGGGCCGAACTTTTGGCATGTCTCACGAGCGTGGAGAACCTGGCATGGCGGGCGGCTCGCGCCCCCACGCGCAACACCGCAATGCGCTGCCACAACTGCTCCATCGCAGCCGCAATGTCAGCTACCGCGGGCACGCCAGCCAAACGCACGCCAAAGTCAAACCGGGCGGCGGCCAGCGTGCCGTGGTTGGGGTCGTAAAAATCATCCAGAAAATTGATGCCGCAGCAGTAAGCAATCTCATCGTCCACCAGGCACAGCTTACGGTGCAGCCGCCGCCAGCGCACCGGGTTAAGCAGGCCTACCCAGCCCAGCGGCGAGAACTGTTGGCACTGCACACCCGCGTCGGTCAGGCGCTGCAGCCAATCGGCGGGCAAGGCACCGGTACCTACGCCATCAACCAGCAAGCGCACCTGCACGCCGCGCTGTGCAGCGGTTATCAGGGCATGGGCCACGTCGGTGGTGTTGGGATTCTGGCTTTTGACCGGGGACTCGGTGAAGTCAAAGATATAAGTCTCAATCCACACGCGTTGCTGGGCCCGCTGGACGTCGGCAATCAGCGTAGAAAAAAAAGTGCCGCCGCCTTGAAGCAGCGTCATAGGCGCATGAACCACGAGCTCGCGCGCCGGCGTCGTCGTCATAACGCAAACTCGGCAATCAGCGGCAGATGGTCTGACATGCGCCACCAGATGCGCCCGCGCGGCACGTGCACCGACAGGGGTTTAAGACCGCGCGCATACACGTAATCGAGCTGAGCCAATGGCAGGCGCGCCGGGAAAGTCCGCACCGGCGGCGTGGTCGGGCAGTCGTGCAAAGCCAAGGCATTCATGGCCGGGCGCAGCTGGCCACCCCAGTCATTCAAATCACCCGCCACCACCAGTGGTGTGTCGGCGGGTACTTCGCGTTGCAGGTAAGTGCCCAGCTGGGCAACCTGGCGTGCACGGCTGCCCGCAATCAGGCCCAGGTGCAGCACCACCACATGCACCGGGCGCCTGTCGAATTGCACCACCACATGCAGCAGACCGCGCTGCTCAAGCGCATGGTCCGACATGTCTTCATGCTTTTGCGACACCACGGGCCAGCGCGACAGCAGTGCGTTGCCATGCTCGCCGTGGCGTGTGACGGCATTGGTCTGGTACACCGCCTCGTAACCCTCGGGTGCCAGAAAATCGGCCTGCGGTTGATCGGGCCAACGGTCGAAGTGACGCGCGTGCTGGTGGTTGTGTTTGCGCACCTCTTGCAGACACACCACGTCGGCGTCCAGCTGTTCCACCGCATGGCCCAGGTTATGAATTTCCAGGCGGCGCGCGGGGCCAACGCCCTGCACGCCTTTGGCGATGTTGTAGGTGGCGATGCGTAAGGTTTTAAGGCTTGGGGTTTTCACGGGCGCAACCTTAGCCCAAACGGTGGGGGTATGCCTGCTCGGTGGTCTAGCTTGACCAGACCTTTGCCTTAGAAGCATATTCAATTGCTATGAATTCAGTAGCTGCTTCAGCAGTATTTACAAGGGCTAGAGGCCAAAATTACTATAAATTCGCGTTTGTAAGAGCCAATCGTCAAACGCGCAGGAACCGCGGCAGCAACAAGATGGCCTCTGCATTCGATGCTGAAAAGCAGCTGTCCGCTGCTTCGCGCCAAGGCAACCATCGAAACGCCGTGTGCTCGCGCGGATTCAGCATCATGGGGGTTTGGGCGGGTACCGTCAGGCCGAACACCCGTTCGGTGTTTCGCGTCACCCCCGGTGGGTACCGGTGCAGCCACTGTGGGTAGATGTCATAAACATTCTCCAGATGCCAGTCCATCAGACGGTGGGCTGAGCAATCGATGCCAGTTTCTTCCATCACCTCGCGCTCAGCGGTGATTTGAAACGCTTCGTCTTCAAAATCTTTGGAGCCAGTGACCGACTGCCAGCTACCGATGTCCGTTCGCTGTATCAGCAGCACGTCCAGATTGAGCGTGTGGATGACGACGAGGACGGATTGGGGGATTTTGTAAATGCGCGTCTTAAACACCAGAGATCACCGCATCCAGAGCTTCGGTGAAAACTGACGCATCACTACGCATGGAGGCAACTGCCGTTTTCAATAATTTTGAGGGGAGTGCGGCGCACAAATGAGCTGCCATGTACAAACTTTCGCCATGCACTGACAAAGTTTGCGCTAAACGACGCGGCGCGTATGTGGGCTGCCTCGATAGGCGAGCTAATGGCATCACAAAACGGGACGTGTGATGACTTCGTTGGTCACTTTGAAGCACCACAACATACGGAAAGGCTTCCCGCTGGCTGGCATTCGGGTTGATGTAAGCGTCGTACTGAGCCACGACGTCACCAGACTCGGTATTCCTCGCCAAAAATGCCGTGTTTCTCAACAATTTCGTTCTGCAGATCCACCCATTCTTTGTATTTTTCATAGAACTGCTGACCAGCGGCTCCAGCCGCTTCATTTGCCGGTTTGGTCACAAGTTCGTCATAGCGGCTAGCTGATATCAGCACGCTGTGCCTGCGGCCCGATTTTTCAATCGTCACCGGCTCTCGCTGGCAAAGCTCAAGCATCTGACCGAATCGATTCTTGGCGTCTGTGGCAGTAATTTGCATACCCACCCCTTAAGAAAATGGCCATCTTAGCCATTGACCTGCCTTATGTCGCGCTGCGCAGCTTGATATGCAGCTCCCGCAACTGCTTCTCGTCGACCACGCCCGGAGCCTGGGTCAGCAAGTCCTGCGCACGCTGGGTTTTGGGAAAGGCAATCACGTCGCGGATGGATTCGGCTCCCGTCATCAGCGTCACCACACGATCCAGACCAAAGGCAATGCCGCCGTGTGGTGGAGCACCGTATTGCAGCGCATCGAGCAGGAAGCCGAACTTGGCTTGTGCGTCTTCGGGGCTGATTTTCAAAGCGTTGAACACTTTTTGCTGAACGTCCGCCCGGTGAATCCGCACGGATCCACCCCCCATCTCCCAACCGTTGAGCACCATGTCATAGCCTTTGGAAATGCACTTTTCGGGCGCGCTGTCCATCCAGTCTTCATGGCCGTCTTTGGGTGCCGTGAACGGGTGGTGTACGGCGCTGTGGCGCTGGGCCTCTTCGTCGTATTCAAACATCGGGAAATCGACTACCCACAGGGGCCGCCAGCCCGCCTCAAACAAGCCGTTTTTCTTGCCAAACTCGCTATGACCAATCTTCACGCGCAGCGCGCCGATGGCGTCATTGACGATTTTTTCCTTGTCGGCACCAAAACAGATCAGGTCACCATCTTTGGCACCGGTGCGCTCCAGAACTGCCGTCAAGGCCTTGTCGTGGATGTTTTTGACGATCGGACTCTGCAAACCGTCCCTGAATTTGGCCAGTTCGTTGACCTTGATGTACGCCAGGCCCTTGGCTCCATAAATCTTGACGAACTCGGTGTAGGCATCAATGTCGCCCCGGCTCAAGCCGCCCTGCTCCACCGCGCCGCCCGGCACGCGCAAGGCCACCACACGGCCGCCCTTCATGGTGGCAGCACCCGAGAAGACCTTGAAGTCCACATCGACCATCACGTCGGTCACATCGGCAAACTCCAACTTCACGCGCAGGTCGGGTTTGTCCGAGCCGTAGCGGTGCATGGCATCCTGATACGTCATCACCGGGAACTCGCCCAAGTCCAGGCCCAGAGTGTTCAAAAACACGGTTTTGATCATTCCCTGGAACAGCTCGCGAATTTCTTCTTCTGTGAGGAACGAGGTTTCAATATCAATCTGCGTGAACTCGGGCTGGCGATCCGCACGCAGGTCTTCGTCGCGAAAGCACTTGGTGATCTGGTAGTAGCGGTCGTAGCCCGCCACCATCAGCAACTGCTTGAATAACTGCGGGCTTTGCGGCAGCGCGAAAAACATGCCGGGGTGCACCCGGCTGGGCACCAGGTAGTCACGCGCACCCTCGGGGGTCGATTTGCCCAGCATGGGGGTTTCAATATCGACGAAGCCATTGGCATCCAGAAATTTGCGCACCTCCATGGCCACGCGGTAGCGCAGCATGAGGTTGTTTTGCATGTAGGGGCGACGCAGGTCGAGCACGCGATGGGTCAGGCGCGTGGTCTCGGAGAGGTTGTCATCGTCCAGTTGGAATGGCGGCGTGACCGACGGGTTGAGCACCACCAGTTCGTGGCACAGCACCTCGATTTTTCCGCTCTTCAAACCTTCGTTGACCGTACCTTCAGGCCGGGCGCGCACGATGCCTTTGACCTGCACGCAAAACTCGTTGCGCAGGCTTTCGGCGGTGGCAAACGTCTCAGCGCGATCGGGGTCGCAGACGATTTGTACATAGCCTTCGCGGTCGCGCAGGTCGACAAAAATCACGCCGCCATGGTCGCGGCGGCGGTTCACCCAGCCGCACAGGCTGACGGTTTGGCCCATCAGGGCTTCGGTGACCAAACCACAATAGTGGGAGCGCATTTGAGACATGAATTTTCTCGATTCTTCTAGTAGTTTTCGGTTTACGGGGCTGGCGCAGGCACAGATGCCGGTTTGGAGGGTGGCTTGCCACCCGGCATGACCACGCCCATTGAGACGATGTATTTAAGCGCCTCGTCGACATTCATGTTCAGCTCAATACAACTGGCCCTGGGCACCAGCATGAAATAGCCGCTGGTCGGGTTGGGTGTGGTGGGCACGTACACACTCAGATGCTCGCCGCTCATGTTGTCCGCCACTTCGCCAGTGGGTGTGCCGGTGACGAATCCAATCGTCCACATGCCAGGTAGTGGCCACTGCACCATCACGGCTTTGCGAAATGCGTTGCCATTTTCAGCAAATAGCGTGTCAGACACCTGTTTGACGCTTGTGTAGATCGAGCGCACCACCGGAATGCGGCTGAGCACGCTGTTGCTCCACGACACCAGCTTGCGACCCAGAAAATTGCTGGCGATGGCACCGACCGCCAGCAAGATGCCCAAGGCCAGCAGCACGCCAAAACCCGGAAAGTAAAACCCGATCAGCTTTTCTGGCTGCCAATCAGCAGGCAGGATTTGCAGGGTTTGATCCAGCAGGCGAATCACCCACTGCAAAACGGCGGCCGTAATGCCCAGCGGCACGATGACCAGCAAGCCAGCCAGCAGCCATTTGCGCAGAGATGTCATCATGATTTTGCAGGCCCTGAAGTGCCACTGGCACCGGTAGCTGCTGCTGGAGCAGCTACCGAAACAGGAGCAGAAGTTGGGGTGGATGCAGGGGCTGGCGATGCGGCTGGCGCACTGGCATCGGGTGCAGGCGCCGCGCTATCAGCCTTGTCGGCCGGTTTGTTGTCAGCTTTCCCGTCTGCTTTGTCGTCAGCCGCTGCCGGTGCCCCTGTGTTACCACCCCGGAAATCGGTGACGTACCAGCCCGAGCCTTTAAGCTGGAAACCGGCAGCGGTCAGTTGTTTGCTAAAAGTGGGTTTGCCGCACTGCGGGCAGTCCACCAACGGGTCGTCCGAAATTTTTTGCAACACATCTTTGGCAAAGCCACAGGCGTCGCACTTGTAGGCGTAAATGGGCATGGGATCCGGGTGGTTGGGAGCGTCGGCTTGTCAGGCCACTGGCAAGCTCAGGGAGCTCAAGGAACCCGGAATTATAGGCAGGGCGTGTGACGAGGTGAATCGGGTAAGCCAACGGCCTATTTATGATAAAAAATAGGTCCAGCCCTTGCCGATACTGCTCAAGAAGCTATTAAATAAATAGCAAATCAACCACCGCCGGCCAGTTGGTGGTGCTTGCCGTAACGATTGACAATTGCTTGGGGGGCTAAAGATCCCAGCAACATGCCCACCAGCGCCGCGAGCACACCGGCCAACTGGCCCGGGAAGGCCACGCCAGCAGGCGTCACCATGAATAAAAGCCAGACGCCCAAACCCAGTGCGATGGAAGCGATGGCGCCCTGCGTGGTGGCCTTCTTCCAATACAAACCAAATACCAGCGGAACGAAAGCTCCCACCAGCGTGACTTGATAGGCGCCCGAGACCATGTCGTAAATCGACGTGCCTTGGGCAGAAATGGCGTAAGCCAACACAAACACGCTGAAGACCAGCACAGTGATGCGCATGGTGCGCAGATTGTCTTTGTCTGAACCCTTGGGAAAAAATTGGCGCCAGATGTTCTCCGTGAAGGTGACGCTGGGTGCCAGCAAAGTGGCCGACGCAGTGGATTTGATGGCCGAAAGCAGCGCGCCAAAAAACAGCACCTGCATGACAAACGGCATGTGCATCATCACCAGCGTGGGCAGCACTTTTTGCGGATCATCCTTGAGCAATACCGCTGTCTGCTCCGGCATGATGATCAAAGCGCTGGCTACCAGAAACATCGGCACGAAAGCAAACAGGATGTAGCAGATGCCACCAATCACCGGTCCTTTGGTGGCGGCATTCACGCTGTTGGCCGACATGACCCGTTGAAACACGTCTTGCTGGGGAATGGAGCCAAACATGATAGTGATGGCTGCGGCTATGAAGAACGCAATTTGGGTAAATGTGGGCTCGGGCCAGAACTTGAACAGATCTTTGCTGACCGCCAGCGCGATCACTTTATCGGCACCGCCAGCCATATTCCCGGCAAACACAGCCAGGATGCCCAGCCCCAGCACCAGGATGATCATTTGAACAAAGTCCGTGATAGCGACCGCCCACATGCCGCCAAACAACGTGTAAGCCAGGATGGACACCACCCCAATCACCATACCGACCGGGATGCTGATGGCGCCACCCGACAACAAATTGAATACAAGACCTAGCGCTGTGACCTGGGCCGATACCCAACCCAGATAACTCACCATGATGATGAGCGAACACACCACTTCCACCGTGCGCCCATATCGCTCGCGGTAGTAGTCGCTAATGGTCAGCAACGTCATTTTGTACAGCTTGCCAGCGAAAAACAGGCCCACCAGAATCAGGCAGGTGCCCGCCCCGAACGGGTCTTCCACCACTGCACCCAGGCCACCGTTGATGAACTTGGCTGGGATGCCCAGCACGGTTTCCGAGCCAAACCAGGTGGCAAAGGTGGTGGTGACGATCATCACCAGCGGCAGGTGACGCCCCGCAATGGCAAAGTCCGCCGTGGTTTTGACACGCTTGGCAGCGTACAGGCCAATGGCAATCGTGATGAGCAAGTAGACAAAAACCAGGGTCAACAGCACGGCACGCTCCTCATTTATTTGGTAATCAAAACACTCTCACCCGGATGATCAATTGCATCACGATCAACCCTAAAGCAAAGCCAAGGCCACCATAGATCAAACCCTGAAGCAGCTTGTTGGTGCGCTTTTGCTCGGCCAGCAGTTCTCTGAGCGCTGCTTGCGACTCGCCTGGCGGCTTCTTCAAATACTCGGCCAACAGACGCGGCAATTCAGGCAATAGTTTGGCGTAACGCGGGGCCTCGGCCTGCAATTGGTTAACCAGTTTTTGTGGGCCGACCTGCTCCAGCATCCATTTCTCCAGAAACGGCTTGGCGGTGCTCCACAAATCCAGGTCGGGGTCCAGGTCGCGGCCCAGGCCTTCAATGTTCAGCAGGGTTTTTTGTAGCAGCACTAGTTGGGGTTGAATTTCGACCTGGAAGCGACGGGAAATCTGGAACAGGCGCATCAACACCATGCCCAGCGAAAGTTCCTTGAGTGGCCGGTCAAAGTAAGGCTCACACACCGTGCGGATAGCCGATTCCAGCTCGTCAACCCGCGTGTGTGCGGGCACCCAGCCCGATTCGATGTGCAACTGTGCGACGCACTTGTAGTCGCGCCGGAAAAAGGCGGCAAAGTTTTGCGCCAGATATTCTTTGTCGAACTCGGTCAGCGTGCCGATGATGCCGAAGTCCAGCGAGATGTACCGGCCAAACGTGTCCGCGGCCAAGCTCACCTGAATGTTGCCTGGGTGCATATCGGCATGGAAGAATCCGTCGCGAAACACCTGCGTGAAAAAAATGGTCACGCCGTCGCGCGCCAAGGTGGGCAGGTCCACGCCCGCCTCGCGCAGCCTGTCGGTCTGGTTGATCGGCACCCCGACCATGCGCTCCATCACGATCACCTCGGTCTGGCAATAGTCCCAAAACATCTCGGGAATCATCACCAGGTTCAGCCCGACCATGTTGCGGCGCAGCTGGGCGGCGTTGGCGGCTTCGCGCACCAGGTCCAGCTCGTCGTGCAGGTATTTGTCGAACTCGCCGACCACTTCTCGCGGCTTTAGGCGCTTGCCATCATGCGACGCGCCTTCCAGCCAACCGGCCATCATGCGCATCAAGTCCAGGTCTTTATCGATGACCTTGAGCATGCCGGGGCGCACGACTTTCACCGCCACATCGCGCTCGATACCATCACGACCCTTGAGTACCGCGAAATGCACCTGAGCGATCGATGCACTGGCGATCGGTTTGTGCTCGAAGCTGACAAAAATCTCGGCCAGCGGCTTGCCAAATGCCCGTTCGATGGTGGCCACCGCAATCTCGGATGCAAAGGGTGGCACACGGTCTTGCAGCATGGCCAACTCATCGGCAATGTCAGGCGGCAGCAAATCACGCCGGGTCGACAGCAACTGTCCAAACTTCACAAAAATCGGCCCCAGCCGCTCCAGCGCTTCGCGCAGGCGCTGACCGCGCGGGGAACTCAAGTTGCGGCCCCAGGAAATGATCCGCGTGAGCGTGCGCAGCCAGGGCTGCTTGAAGCTGGAGAGCACCAGCTCGTCCAGGCCGTAGCGCAGCACGATCCAGACGATAAAGATGCTTCGGTATACGCGCGTCATGCCGGGGCGAACGCTTTACAAAGCAGAGGTGGGTGCAGCGGTCGGCGCTGCAGCTTCGCCAGCCTGACCAGGCACCACGCCCGTAACCAGTCCGCGCAACGCGTCGGCTACTGCGCGGGCAGCCTGACCGACAGCGTGGGCCGGTGCGTCGCCGATCACGCGTGACAGGTCTTCTTCCAAATCCCAGCGCACATGGTCCACCAGCCAGTTGATCTCAGCGGCCAGTTGCACATCGCCCTCAATGCGCACTGCGGGCTTGTTGCCGCTGAAAACCGCCTGAGCCAGAGACAGGGGCGACGGTTCTGTGACGGTGAGCATCAGGTCAGGTTTGGCATCAGCATCAGCCAAGTCCAGCAAGCCCGCTGGTGTGGCTTGCAAGCGCAGACTGAATTGCATCCAGCTGGCTTGTACAACCCGCCCCTTTTGTCGAACGAGCCGACCCATGGCTTCGGGTTCCTGCATCAACACATGGTTGAGCAGCAACACCACCCGGCGCTGGATTTCCTGGACCATCCAGAGCGGGGGTTGTAGCTGACCGCCCACTGCTTGAAACAGGCTGTCTAAAAAGGCAAATGGTGAGGCTGGTGTGGATGTGCTGGTCATGGTGTGCCGATTATTCACGATGACTGTGACCACCGCACCGCCGATTCCCAGGATCAAACGAATCTCGAGGGTTTCAAGAGAAAACGGGCTCCAGCCCTTGTATTAACTGCTCAAGCAGCTACTAAAATTATAGCATTTATCAGCAGTTGGATGTCTCACTGCAGCGCCTGCACGCCCGCCACCAACCACCCGCTGGCGCCGCTTTTAGGTTTGGTCATGTTCCAGACTTCGCGAAACGGACTGGGGCCTGCAGACGGCTGTTCGCGAATCATTCCGGAGAATTCGACGCTGGCCATGTAGTCATCGCCCAGGTCTTCAATGCCCAGCAACTTGGCTTCCAGCATCACCACATCAGTCTTGTTGACCTGCCCGGCCAGATGCGATTCGCGCTCTGCCAATTGCGTTTTGATTTCACCCACCATGGAATCAGTCATCATGGAGCGCAGCAGGTTCAAATCGGCACGGTCCCAACCGTCCTGCAAAGTAATAAAGTTGTTTTTGGCGGCGCCCAAAAAGCCATCGGTATCGAAGCCTGCCGGAATACCCCAAGACTGGGAGCCGACCAACCCAGAACCGATCTGGACACCACCGACACCTGCACTTGCGCCCATACCGGCACGTGCATCCTGGTAGCGGCCCGCATCAAATGCCATGCTGCTGCGTTCCCAGGGACGTGCCGATGCGTCATTGCCCACCTTGTCGGGGTTGTAGGGTTGGGGCGAACCGGCTTGCGCCCCCTGATAAGCCAAGCCACCAGACGGGCCCGTCGCGGCGTTGCGCCGCCACCGCATGAACAGGCCAACGGCCACCATCAAGGCCAGCACGCCCAACGCGATCAGGATGAATTGTCCGAATGCTTCGCCCAGACCCAAAGAACTGGCCAACCAAGCCAGTCCCAACCCAGCTGCCAGACCGCCCAGCATGGCACCCCAAGGTCGGCGCGCTGGTTGGGCCGCTGTCGCTGTGTTCGGCGCAGCGTTGGGTGATGCGGCAGGTTTGGCCGCCTCGCGTTGCGTCACGTTGCCAGACTGTTTTCCGACCGAGCCACCACCGCCCAGCCGCTTGGCCGCGTCGGCATGCACGCTGGTCAGGGCCAGGGCTATCGCCAGAATACAGGACCACAATTTCATATCAGTTCTCCGTTTTTCATTTCACTATTAACACTCAAAGCGCATGAACAACGCACTAACAACGCACAAACAACGAATTAACAGCGAATCCCAACATGCAATGCCACGATGCCACCAGTCAGGTTGTGATAGTCCACATGACCAAAACCGCATTTCTTCATCAGGGCTTTAAGCTCGTCTTGCGCCGGGTGCATGCGGATCGATTCGGCCAGATACCGGTAGCTACTGGCATCACCCGCTACCCATTGGCCCAATCGTGGCAACACATTGAATGAATACCAATCGTAGGCGGCACGTACCGGTTTGGCCACCTGGGAAAACTCCAACACCAGCAGGCGACCACCCGGTTTGAGCACACGGTTCATCTCCGACAGCGCCAAGTCTTTGTGTGTCATGTTGCGCAGACCAAACGCCACGCTGACCACATCAAACTGTTGATCGGCGAATGGTAGTTTTTCGGCATCACACACCAGTGTGGGCAGCGCCACACCCGCATCCAGCAGGCGGTCACGGCCAACTTTGAGCATCGCCTCATTGATATCGGTATGCACCACCTGCCCTGTAAAACCTGCCTTGCTGGCGAAAGCCAGAGCCAAATCACCGGTACCCCCGGCAATATCCAGCACCCGGGCACCTGGCTGAATATTGGCAACACCTACCGTGAATGCTTTCCACACCCGGTGCAAACCCATCGACATCAAATCGTTCATCACGTCGTAACGCGGTGCTACCGAATCAAACACGCCACGTACGCGGCGTGCTTTCTCGGTCTCGTCAACCGATTCAAATCCGAAGTGCGTACTTGTCATGACGTGATGCTAGGGGCAAAGCGCGAGTGACTTCTCACAACCCTCATGAGCCGGGGGAGAATTTGTCGTGATTTAGATGAAATCCGGCCCCAGCCCTTGGAAAACCTGCTCAAGCAGCTATCCATTCAGTAGCAAACCGATATTAATTGCTCGCGCAGGCAGAACCTGCAGCGCGTGGCATGGCATTGTCTCGCTGCACACCTGCCACCTGTAGTCGGGCGAGGTATTTGCCCCAAAGCGCTTCTTGCTGAGAACCCAGAAAATACAGGTAGTCCCAGGAGAACAACCCGGTGTCGTGCCCGTCTGAAAACACCGGCTTGACGGCATAGTTGCCCACCGGTTCCAGCGCTTGCAGCGTCACCTCGCGCTTGCCGGTCTGTAGCACCTCCTGACCAGGCCCGTGGCCTTGCACTTCTGCCGAGGGGGAATACACACGCAACAATTCGAATGGAATATTGAAATCAGACCCATCGACAAACTGCACCTGCAAAACCCTGGATTGGGCGTGCACGACCAATGACAGTGGCGCGGGCGAAGTCTTTGTAAGTCCTGCCATCTGTTTAAAAGCGAACCGACAGGTTCAGATACAGCTTGTCATCGCCTTGGCGAGGGGCAGCCGAGTTGATGGTCAGGGGTACTGAGCTACCCGTGATGACGCGGCCATAGTCAGCCGTCAGATAGAACGGCCCAGCACCGAAACGAACACCCAGGCCCATGCCTGCCACGCGGTCAGAAGACGGCTTGGACGTTCCATTCGGGCTGTTGTTGGCAAGCCAGCCACCTTCCAGAAAGCCTACGAAACGCAAACCGGGCGCCGCCTCGGGCGTCGTGATTTCGAACACGGTTGACAGGCCCTTGTCACCGGAAATGGGGCGTTCGCCCGCACCGCGAACGGAACCTTGACCGCCCAGGCCAAATTGCTCGCCCGAAATCAATACATCGGGGCTTATCTGCGCCTGACCGCGCACGCTCCAGATCCACTGACCGGCAATTGGCGCCGAGTAATTGGCGCTAGCCCGCAAAATTTTGAAGCGGGTGGTGGTGATGCGTGGGTCTTCGTTTTGGTAGGCGTTCAGGTTATTGCCATCGCCCGAGCCCGTGTTGAGCGCCAGTTCCGCGTTGTAACCCCATATGGCCGCATCGGTTTCAGTGCGAACCGTGTAACCCAAGGTGATGGGTCGACTGCGACGAAGCAGCTGGCCTGGCAACGCAATGTCGTTGATTTTGGTCGGGTTGAAGGCCTTGTCGTCCAGACCCAGCGTCATATAGCTGCGCCGACCGCCGTTTGGCGCGAGATACAAGGTGTAGTTGATGCCAAGCGTGCGACCTGCGCCGGTGCTGGTGAAGGTGCCAAAGTTACCCACAACATCGGAGCGTGTGTAGTTGGCACCAATCACGCCACCCCAGTCGTACATGGGAACGCGGTACGACAAACCCAACTGCTTGACGTCTTCGATGCGTTCCAGCGACGTGGTGTAGGCACCCACGAATTGATGATCCCTGTCAAACAGGTTGGCATGGCTTCCAGAAAACGTAATGCGGTCACGCCCGGAAGAAGATGAACCGCCATTGGACAGGCTGATGGCGAAATTCCAGGGTTTGGTTTCTTTCACCGTCACCGTCGCGTCGATCTTGTCAGGCGTATCGGACTCTTTCAAGCCCACTTGAATTTGCTTGCCTGGGTTTTCGTTGGCAATCGCGGTTTCAATTGCCATGGTTTTAAAATTTGGCGTGCCTCCTTCCACCAACTCCGGCACACTACGGCGAATATTGCTCTGCGAGTAAGCAGATGCACCCTCTACAGTAACCTTGCCAATTGCAAACTGGATGATATTCAAGGTCACCGTATCGCCTACATCTTGTGGCGGCAAGACGACGCGGTGCAGACCAAAACCCTTTTCACGCAACGCGGTTTCTAAAGCCACTGTCGCTTTCTGGAGTGTTTCGATTGTGGCGTCTGCGCGTAAAAACGGCGCCAATACACGGGTACTGTCACCGTCTCCCAAAGGATTGTTCCCGGTTATTTTGAAACCTTTGATGGCAAATACTGCAACGGGCGCTGTTGTCACCGCGGTTACCGTTTGACTCCATGCGGGACTTAAAAACATGCCTGAACACAAGCAGATAACAGCGCTGGCAACCAGGCGATGGGTTGGTGGCAAGAAATTCATACGCTGTAGACCCTCAAGATTTTGTGTGGCCAAGACAGCCATATTATTTATCGCAACGATCCAACGGACGAATATCTAATTCGCCCAAAATACTGATCAGCTTCGGATTCAAACTGGTCGGCAAAGGCATGCGGTCAAAGTCCAGAAATTTTGGAATGGTGTCGGGCCGGGCGGTGCTACCGTCGTTGCCTGCGAAACCCGCCTCACCACGACCCAATTGCAGTACGTCGCTGCGCGTGAGCACTTCAATATGCCCGTCACGCACAAATACAAACAGACCTTCCTCGCTGTCTGGCACGTTTTGCGTGGAGAACAAGCGCGGCGGAATCAACACCCCATCGGGCCGAGGCAGGTCGCCCTCGGGTGGTGGTGTGCTCAACGAGCGAAACCCTGATGCTGATATGAACAGACCTTGCCCCGCCTGTAGGACCTGAAAAGCGGTTTGACCTGTCGTGCCTGGCTGGTTGATGGGCGTCATGTCGATTGAGCCCAGCCAGGTAAACAAGGTCAGCCCTTCCTCGTCGTTGGTGGGAATTTCGTTGGCGCAAGCACCGGTGCAGCTCATGTCGAAACCCGTACCGCGAATGCCGACGGTGGCGGTTGCCGTGCTAAAGCCGACATTGCGGGTATTTGACTTGGCAATCAAGCCTGTCAGCGCGCGGACGGAACCGCGCAGCAGCGACACCAGAAAGCGGCCCTCGCCCGCGTTTTTGTCGTCATACACAAAGTTATCAACCCGAAAGCGGGTGTTCGAGCCGAGCGAGATTTTGGTGTCATCCCGAAACACCAGCACGGTACGGGTGTCTTTGCCGGTTTCCAGCAAATCGCCAGGGAAGACACCGCCACCGTCAACCAACCGGCGGCGCTGACCGCCAGCATCCAGCGCGTTGATTTCACCTTGTGTGCCAACCAGTTTTGCACTGGCTTGCACGGTGTTGGGCCGGGCCGATGCCACCACACGAGCCGACTCGACAGCGCAATCTTTGGCGCAGATGCGCGCATCGAAATCAGTGCCGCGAATACCAATTGTTGCGGTGTTGGTCTGGATGCGCGCGGCATTGGGCGAACTTTTGGCAATCAGGCCCGTCACTGCGCGGAAGCCCCCGCGCAACAGTTGCATTACCAAGCTGTTGTCAGGCGCATTGGCTTTGTATTGGTATGTCTGCAACACCATTTCGGTATTCGGGCGCACTGTCATACGGGTGCCGTCTTCCAGCTTGATGACGGCGGAGCCACCTTCCGAGGTCGTGAGGCGGTCACCCTGCACAAGTGCCAGTCCTTTGCCCATGGTGCGGGGTATCTGGCCGGGTGCCTGCGCAAAGCCCACACCGCGAGAAAACTCAACCTCACCAGCGCGTTGGACCTGCTGAACCTGCTGCGCCTGTATTGGGCTGACGACGCAGACGACTGCGGCAGCCAACGCGAGTGGGGCAAATTTGCGGACTGAAATAACGGGATGTCGCATAAAAATAGAACCTCCAAAGTGTGCGGCCTGCTCGCCGCAACTTGTAAGCCCTGTACTTTAGGGGACTTTTGCCTTCACAACCATATGCACTTCGTCACCGTTGCATCGATTGGGCCGGAGGCAAGGTGCTTTGTTCACGGACTGAACTGATTTCCGGGAAACAGCCCACCCAGTCGCATGGCCAGTGTTTGCTCAAGTCCGCTCAACTTTTGCTTGACCACCGCGGTTTGAGATTCGGCAACTTCACGCCGAGGCGAGGCCCAAACGGCATCGGGAAAGTGGCTGTCCCACTCAAAGCGGGCAATCACGTGCCAATGCAGGTGCGGCACCTGATTGCCCAGCGAAGCGAGGTTGATCTTGCGCGGCGCCAAGTGCTCGCGCAGCACCTCTTCAGTGGTCATCAGCGCCAGCAAATACGCCGTGCGCGCGTGCAGCGTCAGGTCTGTTAACTCAGATATGTGAGCGTTCCAGACGAGCCGGTAAAACGCGGGCAGACCTGGCTCATCGACATACACCAAGCGAAACATGGGACTGTTGAACACCAGTCGCCCGCCGTGGCTTGCACACAACGGGCAGTTAGCGGTAACGGGCACTTAAACCAGTACCCGCTCAATGCCACCCTGGTTGGCCAGTGCCACGTAAGCAGGCATCCAATCTTTACCCAGAATCTGGTTGGCCATTTCAACGACGATGTAGTCCGCTTCCAGCAAACCGTTTTTCAGATCGTCCTGGTATCGGTTCAAACCCATCAAGCAACTTGGACACGACGTGAGAATTTTCACGTTTTGCCCAGGCTGCACGGCACCGGAGTCGCGCAAGGCGGCCTCACCCTTGAGAATTTCTTCTTCTTTCCGGAAGCGGACCTGTGTCGACACATCGGGTCGCGAAGTCGCCAGCCCACCGCTTTCGCCGCAACAACGCTTGCTCTCCACTACCTTGTCACCCATTAAAGCCTTGACGGTTTTCATCGGTTCCTGCAACTTCATGGGGCTGTGACAAGGGTCGTGGTACAGGTAACCACCCTGGCTGGAATTGGCCAGGGTTATTCCTTTGCCCAGCAAGTACTCATGAATATCGACGATCTGACAACCCGGAAATATTTTGTCGAATTCGTAGCCTTGCAACTGGTCGTAGCAGGTACCGCAGCTGACCACCACAGTTTTGATATCCATGTAATTCAACGTGTTGGCCACACGATGAAACAGCACACGGTTGTCAGTGATCATTTTTTCGGCTTTGTCAAAGTCCCCGCTGCCGCGCTGGGGGTAGCCGCAACACAAGTAGCCAGGCGGCAGCACGGTTTGCACACCGGCATGCCAAAGCATGGCTTGGGTCGCCAAGCCAACCTGGCTGAATAAACGCTC
>JAYUXO010000383.1:0-2969 GCA_043753505.1 Comamonadaceae bacterium | reverse complement strand
CGGAAAACAGGTTGGGTGTGCCACTGCCCGCGTAGTAGTCGTTGATGATGCCGCCCGGTGGAATGGTGTCGACCAGGCTACCGGGGGGTGGGCAGGTTTGCGCGCTGGCCGTGCCCATCCACAGTAAACCCAGCAGGGCTAACAGCGTAGGGGCGCGACGCAGGGCGCGCAGCAGGCAAACGTTGAAGGTCATCTTTGTAACAATTTCAAACAGCTCCTATTGTGTATCGGTTTTTGAGGCGGAGGCAAGCATGGTTTTGGCTACGCCGCGCAAGATATGAATTTCTTCCTGTGTGGGTTGCGCCCGGTTAACCAATTGGTTCAAGCGCGGCATGAGTTTTTTGGGTGCTTGAGGGTCCAGGAACCCGATGTGCACCAGGGCGGTTTCCAAATGCGCAAGCAAGCCTGCCACTTGGGCGGCGTCGGCCGTCTGGCTGACCGGTGTGGCGCTCCTCACCGCAAACCCCCCCAGTGCCATGCGCCATTCGTAAGCCACCACCTGTAGCGCGGCCGCCAGGTTCAGCGAGCCGAAAGACGGGTTGGTGGGAATGCACAGGGCGGCGTGGCAGCGGTACACGTCTTCATTGCGCATGCCGTAACGCTCGCTGCCGAACAGAAAGCCCACGGCGTGACCCTGATCGGCCAGGGTTTGCAAATGGGGGCGCGGCGCAACCGTGGGCGGGCCAAAGTCGCGCGGGGTCATGGCAGTGGCGCACAGGTGGGTCAGGCCGTCCAGCGCTTCGTCCAGCGTGTCCACCATGCGGGCCTTGGTGAGCACATCCAGCGCACCGCTGGCGCGCTGGACGGTTTCTTCCCGGCGCAGCACATTAGGCCAACGCGGGGCCACCAGCACCAGGTCGTCAAACCCCATGACTTTCATGGCCCGGGCGGCGGCGCCCACGTTGCCTGCGTGGCTGGTTTGAATGAGGATGAAGCGTGTTGTCATAGGAAGGTTATTGTCGCCACGCCTGGTGCTGATGGCGTTGATTATGATCAAAATCAGTCACCAGCCCTTATAAAACCTGCTCAAGCAGCTATATTTTTAATAGCATTTGATTCATGACACCGTCCTTTAAATTTCTCGTTTCCGCTCTCACCGGGCGCGTCTGGATCGCCATGACCGGTCTCATGGTGTTGATCGGCTGCATGGCGCACACCCAGGTGCTGGCGCAAGGCGACACGCCGCTGCGCGTGGGCTCCAAGCGCTTCACCGAGTCGTACATCCTGGCCGAAATCCTGGCGCAGACCGCCGCGCCGCACCTGAAAAACCCGCCACAGATGCGCCAGGGCCTGGGCAATACCGCCATCGTGTTTGAGGCGTTGCGCGCGGGACAGATAGATCTGTACGCCGACTACAGCGGCACCATCAGCCTGGAAATTTTGAAAAGTGCCACGCCCATGACACTGGCGCAAATGAACACTGCCCTCGCCCCCATGGGCCTGGGCGTGGCCATTCCTTTGGGTTTCAACAACGGTTACGCATTGGCCCTGCGCTCTGCCCAGGCTAAAAGCCTGGGCCTGGAAACGCTGAGCCAGCTGGCCCGCCAGCCGCAACTTAAACCCGGTTTGTCCAACGAATTCATTGGCCGCGCCGACGGGTGGCCCGGCTTGGCGGCACGCTACGGGTTGTCGCAAAAACCCACCGCGCTGGACCACGGCCTGGCCTACGACGCGCTGACCCGAAACCAGGTCGATTTGATCGACATCTACACCACCGACGCCAAGATCGACCACCTGGGCCTGGCCGTGCTGCAAGATGACAGGGCTTACTTTCCGCGCTATGACGCGCTGGTATTGCACCGGCTGGACGTGCCCACGCGCTTTCCTCAAGCGTGGACCGCCTTGCAAGGCTTGAATGGGCGCATCAAGGAAGCCGACATGATTGCGATGAACGCCCGCGCCGAGCTGAACGGTATGGCGTTTGATGTGATTGCGCGAGCGTGGCTGCAGACGATGCGTGCTGGCACCCCAGCCGCCCGTACAGCCGACACCGCCACGCGCGGCTTCATGGCCAAACTGTTTGCCAGCGACCTGCCGCGCCTGGCCGGGCAACACCTGATGCTGGTGGGCATTTGTGTGGTGCTGGCGGTGCTGGTGGGGGTGCCGTTGGCGGTGTTGGTGTTTCCCCACCCGCGCATCCGCGCCGTGGTGCTGGGTGCCACCGGGCTGCTGCAAACCGTGCCCTCAATCGCTTTGCTGGCCATGTTGATTTCACTGCTGGGCGTGATTGGCACTGTGCCGGCCCTGGTGGCGCTGACTTTGTACGCGTTGCTGCCCATCATGCGCAACACCACCACCGGCTTGCTGGAAGTGCACGGCGGCCTGAAAGACGCGGCCACTGCGCTGGGCATGACGGCCGCCCAGCGCCTGCGCCACCTCGAGCTGCCCCTGGCCTTGCCCACCATCGTGGCCGGTGTGCGCACCGCCACAGCAATTGCGATTGGTACCGCCACCATCGCCGCGTTTGTGGGCGCGGGCGGATTTGGCGAACGCATCGTGACGGGCCTGGCCCTGAACGACCGTGATTTGTTGCTGGCCGGTGCTCTACCGGCGGCGCTGTTGGCGCTGGTCAGCGAAGGGTTGTTTGAGTGGTTGGAAAAGTATCTGGCGCGGCATCGCAGGGTTTAGGGTTGGCGAGGCAGAAAAGGATCTGCTTTCTCTCCCACTTGCGGGAGAGTGCTGCAGTGAGGGTTATGGCGTATGGCGTATGGCGTCGTACTTGCTCTGTGTCGCACAGCCTCGTACCCCCGCCCTGTCTCCAAAGTCGGCAAGGCGCAACGCAACCCGCTGCGACCTGAGAAATCACGATTTTTAAGCCAAATCGGCCATCAGCCCCTACAAATACTGCTCAAGCAGCTATTTAATGAATAGCAACAAAGCTACCGCCCCGTCGCCGTCACATTGCAGGTCAACACAAAGCTCAAGGTCGAACCCGCATTGAAGGTGGGTGTGATGACAAGGCCAGGGCT
>JAYUXO010000382.1:0-7376 GCA_043753505.1 Comamonadaceae bacterium | reverse complement strand
TGCTCAGCAAATAAAAAGTCTGCATCTGGTCAGGGTGCTGCTTCAGTGATTCGCGCAGGCCTTCGAGATTCTTGTTGAATTCTTTCAAGGCCGCTTTGTAGGGTTCCAGATATCGCGCATCACCGGTGAGCAGATAGCCTCGCTGACCGGTTTCCAGATCCAGCATATTTTTTTGCACAGCATTGATGGAAATCCGCAGCTTTCGCTCTACAAGCACGTCGCCACGCGCTTGCTCGGACGCGTGAAACGCCATTTCACTCATGATGATGACGGCCATCGCCACCAGGCAGGCAAATATCAGGCTGAAATCTGTTTTGAGTGTTCGCAACAACTTCACGGTGGTCTTTTCACGTGGTGAATATCCAACCACTGTAACTTTTTGGCGGCTGTCGGCTGTCGGCTGGCATGACGTGGTGGGCGGCATGCGCTGGCAGATAACAAGGTAACAGTTGCTCAACGCTGTGGCATGTCCCGCACCGAGTAACCCGGACTCACGGTCGCATCTTCAGGAATGGCGGGCATTGAGGCGTTCCAGGTTTCCCAGGCGGTGCGCATGGCCTGCAGGCGCTCAGGTTGGCGCGTGGCATGGTTGGCGCGTTCGCGTTCGTCCTGGGCCAGATTGAACAGGTAGTCGTGGCCATCGACCCGCAGGTATTTCCAGTCGCCGTCGCGCAGCGCGCGCTGGCCGCGGTGGTTCATGCGCCAGTGCAGGGGGCGGGCCACGCGGTGCTGCGGGTTGTGCAAGGTGGGCAGTAGCGAGAGGCCGTCCACCGGGTAGTCGGGGTGGGCGGCCACGCCTGCTGCATGCAACAAGGTGGCTGACCAGTCCATGGTCATACAGTGTTGGGGGCTGATGCCACAGGGTTGAATCACGGCAGGCCAATGCGCAATCCAGGGCACGCGAATGCCACCTTCCGTCAAATCCATTTTGCCGCCTACCAGCGGCCAGTTGTCGGAGAAGCGTTCGCCGCCGTTGTCGCTGGTAAAAACGATGAGCGTGTTGTCCAGTTGACCGCTGTCCCGCAAGGCCGCCACCACTTGGCCAATGCCTTCATCCATGTGGTGGATCATGCGGCGGTAGCGGTGAATGTTGCCACCGTGCAGGTGGAACAGGTCGTCCTTGATTTCCGCAGCCAGCGCCGCGTCGTCACGCGTTTCCCAGGGCCAGTGGGGGGCGGTGTAGTGCAGGCTCAGGAAGAACGGCGCGCCTTGTGGGCCGCGCTGCACATAGTCCACCGCGCGTTGAGAGATCAGGTCGGTCAGATAGCCATCTTCACGGTGACTCTGGTCGCCCAGAAAAAGGTCGTGGTGGCCGCGAAAGTCGCGGTGGGTGAAGTAGTCCACCCCACCCGACATCGGGCCGAAAAACTCGTCGTAACCGGATTTCAACGGCCCAAAGTGCGGCGGGTAGCCCAGGTGCCATTTGCCGATCAAGGCGGTGCGGTAACCGCTGTCTTTGAGCAGCGAGGGCAGGGTCGGGTGCTCGGGTGGCAAACCCAAGGCGGTGCTGCCGCGAGCCTGGCTGTTGATGGGCTCTTCAGCCGCGCCGCGCAGCCGGTATTGGTAGCGGCCTGTCATCAGCGCAAACCGGGTGGGCGAGCAGACGGGAGAGTTGGCATAGCCCTGGGTGAAGCGGATGCCGTGTTGCGCCAGAGTGTCCAGCACCGGAGACACCGGGCCGAAGTCAGCCGCGCGAGAGCCGTAGCAGCCCAGATCGGCAAAGCCCAGGTCGTCGGCGACGATGAAAATCAGGTTGGGGCGCATGGTGTGTTATCTGGGGTTTTCGTCATTCCCAAGTAGGCAGGCGGCGCAATTGATACGCATTGATTTTTGAACGCAAAAAACGCGAAGAACGCAAAAGAAGAGATCCAGTTGAATTCTCTGCGTGCTTTGCATTCTTCACATTTCAGCGCTGCGAAAATTGAAAATATGAATGAATCAGCCACCAGCCCTTGTAAATACTGCTCAAGCAGCTATACAAAACATAGCGACTAAGTTCACATCTCAATCGGCCTTGAACCCCGAAGCCTTCACCACCGGTGCCCAGCGGGCCACTTCTGCGTCCTGCAGTTTCTGCAGATCAGCAGCCGAGCCGCCGCCGGCTTCCAGGGACAATTTGGCAAAGCGCTCCTGCATATCGGGCAGCGCCAGAGCTTTGTTACCCGCTGCGTTGACGGCGGAAATCGCAGAAGCAGGCGTTTTGGCCGGGGCATACAGGCCAAACCAGCTTTGGGCTTGAATGTTGGCAAAGCCCAGTTCGCGGAAGGTGGGCACGTCGGGCAAGGCTTTGCTACGCTGCGAGCCAGACGTGGCCACGATACGCAGCTTGCCTGCCTTGTGCAGCTCCATCTGCTCGCTGAGTACATCAATGCCAGCGGCTACCTGATTACCAGCCAGCGCGGTGATGAGCGGTGCGCCGCCTTGAAATGGCACGGGCGTGATGTCCACGCCGATTTCCCTGGCAATCATCAGGCCAAAAAAGTGCGGCAGGCTGCCAGCGGCGGGCATGCCGTAGTTGGCCCTGGCGGGGTTGGCTTTGAACCAGGCCACCAGTTCGGCCAGGGTTTTATAAGGTGCGTCGCCCGGCACGGCCAGGCCGAAGTGAAAGCTGGCCGTGTGCAGCACAGGCACAAAGTCGGTGGCGGGGTTGTAGTTGAGCTTGCTGAACACCAGCGGGGCCAGTACCGGCACCACAATGGGAGCCATCATCATCGTGTCGCCATCGGGCGCAGCGTTTTTCAGCAGCTCGGCAGCCAGGCGGCCACCAGCGCCGGGTTTGTTGTCCACCAGCACGGGGCGGTTGAGTTCGTCTTTCATTTTGTCGGCCAGCGCACGGGCCACCGTATCCAACGAACCACCGGGCGGAAAGCCGACCAGGATGCGCAGGGGGCGTTCGGATTGACCCCAGGCGATGAATGGAAAAGCGGTTGCGGCGAGGGCTGTGGCGGTGGCCAGGAGGTGTCTGCGTTGCATGGTGATCTTCTTGTCGGGTGTCAGGACGCTCACTCTAATCACGATGCTGTCGATTCACACATTTTTGATCCACGGAAAACCCTGCTTTGACTCAAGTCTGGCTTAATTCATATTTGAGCCATCATTTGATGGCATATTTTTATCAAGGAGATGGTCATGGAAGCCTTTGCCGTGCGTGATCTGCGCGAACACACCGGAGACTTGGTGCGCAACGCTGAAAGCGGTGCTTACTCGGTGGTCTCCAAACACGGCAAGCCGCTGTTTGTGGCCGTGCCGTTCAGCGACGCCTTGCTGCAAGCTGGTGTGAATGTGGCGCTGGCCGACAAGCTGGTGCTAAACGGTGAGCTTTCTGTGGCCGCCGGTGCGAAACTGGCGGGTTTGCCGTATGCGCGCTACCTGCAGCACCTGGGCGCGTTGGGTTACAGCATGCTGGATGACGCTACCGACACAGTCGGCGAACTGGTCTTGCTGGGCAGCCATCTTTCGCAATGACTGCAAGCCTCATCGTGGCCGATGCGGGGCCGCTGATCGCGCTGGCGGTCGGTGGTGTGTTGCAACCCTGCCTGGACATGCTGGGTGGCTTGTGCGTGCCCGAGCCCGTATTGCTGGAATGTGTGGCCGACGTGTCGGCGCCGGGTGCGGCCTTGATTGAGCAGGCGCACAAAGAAGGCTTGTTGACCGTGATTGCCCACGCACAACTGAGCCCGCTGGATGCTGCATTTGCGCAAGGTTTGGGCACGGGCGAAATTGCCGTGCTGTCGTATGCGGCGCAGCACAAGTTGCTGGCACTGATTGACGAGCGGCGCGCCCGCCGGGTGGCGCTGCACCTGCAGGTGCCGGTGATTGGCAGTGGCACGCTGCTGGTACAACTCAAGCAGCAAGGCTTGCTGGGCAGTGTGGGGCCGGTGTTTGAAGCCTGGCACCGCCACGGCTACTTTGTGTCTGAGCCAGTGAAGCAGTCGATTTTTCTGGCCTCGGGCGAGCCATGAGGCCGGTTGAAGCCTGGCTAGAAGCCCGCGGTTGGCAAGCCTTTGATTTTCAGCGCGAGGTGTGGGCCGCGATGGCGCAGGGCAACAGCGGCTTGCTGCACGCGACAACGGGCTCGGGCAAAACCTATGCGGTTTGGTTGGGCTTGCTGGCGTTGCTACTGAGCAAATACGGCGTTTCAAAAACGGCACCGCCGGTGTCTGTCATCTGGGTCACACCCATGCGCGCGCTGGCGGCGGATACCGGCCGCGCCCTGCAAGAGCCCATGCGCGACCTGGTGCCCAGTTGGACCCTGGGCCTGCGCACCGGGGACACGGCAAGCGCTGAGCGTGCGAAGCAAGACCGGCGCTACCCCACGGTGCTGGTGACCACGCCGGAGTCGCTGAGCCTGATGCTCTCGCGTGAGAATGCCAGGGAAACGCTGGCGGGTGTGGTGGCGCTGGTGTGTGATGAGTGGCATGAGCTGATTGCGAGCAAGCGGGGTGTGCAGTTGCAGCTGGCTCTCGCGCGCCTTCGCGAGTTCAACAAGCCCTCGAGACTGCAGGGGCTCAACCCCGGTTTGATTACCTGGGGGCTGAGTGCCACGCTAGGAAATTCAGAGCAGGCCATGCAGGTTTTGTGTGGGCTGCAGACCGATTTGGGACATGTTCCAACCCTGATTCGCGGTCGGATCGACAAAAAACTGGTGATTGACACCCTCATTCCTGCCGACCCGGGCCGCTACTCCTGGGCGGGCCATCTGGGTGCGCGCATGCAGCAGCCGGTGGTCGATGAAATTCAGGGTACGCAGGGCACCACCCTGGTCTTTACCAACGTGCGCTCGCAGGCCGAAATCTGGTACCAGTTGCTGCTTGCGGCCAAACCCGAGTGGGCAGGCGAAATTGCGCTGCACCACGGCAGCCTGGACAAGGAGGTGCGCGCCTGGGTCGAAGCTGGACTGAAAGCGGGCAGCCTGCGCGCCGTGGTCGCCACCTCGTCACTCGATCTGGGGGTGGACTTTTTGCCGGTGGAGCGGGTGCTGCAAATCGGCTCACCCAAGGGCATTGCCCGCCTGGTGCAACGCGCCGGGCGCAGCGGTCACGCGCCCGGGCGCACCAGCCGCGTGACGGTGGTGCCCACCAACACTATGGAACTGCTGGAAGCGGCTGCCGCACGCAGTGCCGCGCTGGCGGGTCGGGTTGAGCCGCGTGAGTCACCCGAAAAGCCGCTGGATGTGTTGGTGCAGCACCTGGTCACGATGGCGCTCGGTGGGGGTTTTGAAAAAGACGCCCTGTTCAAGGAGGTCACTACCAGTTGGGCCTATCGAAACCTCACGCAAACTGAATTCGACTGGGCGCTGGCTTTTTGCGAGCGGGGCGGGCAAAGCCTGACCGCCTACACCGACTACCACCGCATCCAACCCGATGACAACGGTATTTACCGCGTGCCCGACCGCGGCATTGCCAAGCGCCACCGCCTCTCGATTGGCACCATCGTCAGCGACGCGTCAATCCAGGTGAAATACTTGAACGGCGCCCGAATTGGCGTGATGGAGGAAAGCTTTATTGCCCGCCTGCGCAAGGGCGACTGCTTCTTTTTTGCGGGCCGTCTGCTGGAGTTCATCCGGGTTCACGAGATGGCTGCGCAGGTCAAAAAAGCCACCAAAAACAAAGGCACGGTGCCCAGTTGGGGCGGCAGCAAAATGGCCTTGTCAGCCGAGCTGGGCCAGGCCATCCTGGCGCTGATGCAACGTGCGGCCAGTGACGACTTTTTAGAGCCCGAGTTGCAGGCCGCCCGCCCCATGCTGCAAACCCAGGCCCGCCTGTCGCGCCTGCCGACCCCAACCACCTTACTGGTGGAGCAATACACCTCGCGTGAGGGCCACCACCTGTACATACACCCTTTTGCGGGTCGGTCTGTGCACCTGGGGCTGGCCAGTTTGCTGGCCTGGCGCCTGGCGAAAGATCAGCCCAACAGCTTCAGCCTGTCGGTCAACGACTATGGTTTTGAGTTGCTGGCCCCCCAGCCGTTTGACCTTGCGTCGGTGCTGGATCAATCGATCTTTGCAATCAACGACTTGTTACCCGACGTGCTGGCCTCGCTGAACTCCAGCGAGCTGGCCCAACGCCGTTTCCGCGAAATTGCGCGGGTGGCCGGGCTGGTGTTTAGTGGTTACCCTGGCGCACCCAAAAGCATGAAGCAGGTGCAAGCTTCCAGTGGTCTGTTTTTTGAAGTTTTCAAGAAATACGACCCTGATAACCTGCTGTTGGGCCAGGCGCAAACCGAGGTGCTGAGCCAGGAGCTGGACATCGCCCGCCTGACCACAACGCTCGCAAGCCTCGCCAGCAAGCGCGTGGACTTCGTGCAACTTGCCCAACCCAGCCCCTTGAGCCTGCCGCTGATGGTGGAGCGCTTTCGTGATTCGCTGACCACCGAGCAACTGTCGGCCAGGTTGGACCGGATGCTCAAGGAGATGGAGGCGGGGACTTGAACAGCCTTCACCGCAGGGACGCAGAGAGCGCAGAGCAAGCGGGTCAGAGGAAAGACAGGAAATATGAAACAAATTTTTTGAGATGTTTTTACTTGCATCACTCTGCGGCCCTCTGTGTTTTCTGCGCCTCTGCGGTGAATGAATTCAATGGTGTCTGCTAGATTCACCTCGATGTCCGACACCCACGCCCTCGAAGCCCTTGTCCAGTCCTTGCGTCGCCTGCCTGGCGTCGGCATTAAATCGGCCCAGCGCATGGCGTTTCATTTGTTGCAGCACGACCGCGAGGGCGCGCAACTCATGGCCCAGGCATTGCTGCAAGCTACTGCCCAGGTGCGACATTGCCAGCAGTGCCACACCTTCACGGAAAAAGACCTGTGTAGCACCTGCACCGATGACCGGCGTGATGCCACCAAGCTGTGCGTGGTGGAAACACCGGCGGACCAGTCGGCCCTGGAGCGCACCGCCGCGTTCAAAGGCCTGTATTTCGTGTTGATGGGCCGCCTGAGTCCGCTGGACGGCATCGGCCCCAAGGACATTGGCCTGCAAAAACTGTTTGACCGCGCCACCGACGGCGTGGTGCAGGAAGTTATTCTGGCGACCAACTTCACAGCTGAAGGAGAGGCCACTGCCCATGTGATTGCGCAGGCATTGAAGGCCAAGGGTTTGCAGGTGACACGGCTGGCGCGTGGCGTGCCGGCGGGTAGCGAGCTGGAGTATGTGGATTTGGGCACCATCGCCCATGCGTTGGTGGATCGCAGATAAAAAAGGAAAAAGTTATGACCGAGGTGAAATTTTCAGTGGCTTACGGCTGCGTTTTTATTGCTGTGTTGCTGCCACTGATCTGCGCGGGCGTGGCCAAGTTTGGAGGGGGTGTGAAGCCCCGCAAACAGGGTGGCTACGACAACGACGACCCACGTGCCTGGCTGGCTCGCCAAACTGACTGGCG
>JAYUXO010000381.1:0-2979 GCA_043753505.1 Comamonadaceae bacterium | reverse complement strand
TCGTAGCCTGCGGCTGCGGGGTTCTTCGACACCTTCGGCGCACTGAGATTGACGTAACTTGCGTCAGGCGCCGTGTGTTGGCTGTTAGCGCTAAACGTGTCGCGCAACGACCTTGTGGCGTCGTTGGAATGCACCTTGGTGCCGCCTTGCCTCAAGCGCCCTGAAGTGGAATAGAAACTTGTATCGGGCTGAGCAGATGGTTTCTCGCCAAACTGCAATGTAAAAATGGCTTTGTGACAAACACCCACGACTTCTTCTTCAGCCCCGAAGGCGGCACGACCCCGGCTGAGCTGGCCAGCGCCATGGCGCCTCAGGCTGAACCAGGGCATTTCGACGAATTACGTGGGCAAGCACTGCCGCGTGATGCATCAAATGCTATAAATTCAATAGCTGCTCGAGCAAAATTGACAAGAGCGTGGGCCCAATTCTTTGAAAATTTGGGGCTGGACGGTTTTACTGATCTGAACCACCGCACCACCAGCGTGCAGCGCCAGATTCGCGACAACGGCGTGACTTACAACGTCTATGCCGACGCCGATGGCCCACAGCGCCCATGGAGCCTGGACCTGTTCCCCCTCATCCTCACGCCAGCTGAGTGGGTTCAAATTGAAGCCGGTGTGCTGCAGCGCATGCAGTTGCTTAACCGCGTGCTGGCCGATGTGTATGGCCCGCAAGACCTGCTGCAAACGGGCCTGCTGCCACCAGCGCTGGTGCACGGCCATCCTGGCTATTTGCAGGGTATGCACGGCGTGCTGCCGGTGGGCGGCCACCACCTGCACATTGCCGCGTTTGACCTGGCTCGCGGGCCTGATGGCCAATGGGCAGTCGTGACCCAGCGTACCCAGGCACCGTCGGGGCTGGGCTATCTGCTGGAAAACCGGCTGACCATTTCGCGCCAGTTTCCCAAGGCCTTTGCTGACCTGCGGGTGCAGCGGCTGGCTGCCACATACCGCGCGCTGGTGGACGGCATGAAGCAAATGTGCCCTACGGCACCCGGCGAAGCGCCGCGCATCGTGTTGCTCACGCCCGGGCCCCATAACGAAACCTATTTCGAGCATGCCTACCTGGCCCGTTACCTGGGTCTGACCCTGGTAGAGGGCGGCGATTTGACAGTTCGCGGCACTCATTTGTATCTGAAAACCCTGCGCGGACTGGAGCCGGTGCACGGTCTGCTCAAGCGTCTGGACGATGAATTTTTAGATCCGCTCGAACTGCGTGCTGACTCCACCCTGGGCGTGCCGGGCCTGCTGCAAGTGGTGCGCGCAGGCCACGTGCTGCTGGCCAACGCGCCCGGCTCTGCATTTTTAGAGTCGACCGCCCTACTCGGCTTTCTGCCCGCCTTGTCGCGCCACCTGTTGGACCAGGACCTGCGCATGCCCTCGCTGCCCACTTGGTGGTGCGGCGAACAGGCGGCCATGCAAGCCGTGCTGCCGCGCCTGGCCGACAGCGTGATCAAACCCACCTGGCCCGGCCCGATTGCCACTCTGGGCCAGCAACTGCCCCGACGCAGCCTGGACGAATGGGCTGGCCGTATCGCCCGCCGCGGCGATGAATACACGCTACAGGCCTATTCGCCGCTATCGCAAATGCCCACATGGAAGGTAGGATCCGACGGCACGGAACAAATTGCCATGCGCTCCGTGGCACTGCGCGTGTTTGCGCTGGCCGATGGGCCTAATTCCTGGCGCGTTCTACCCAGTGGCCTGGCCCGTCTGGCCGGTAGCGAATTGCACATTGCCTCCATGCAGCGCGGTGGCAGCAGTGCCGACGTGTGGGTACAAACCGACCCCCAAGCCGGGCTGCAGGTGGACACCACAACCTTACTCCACCATACCCAGCCAGCCAACCCTTCGCACCAGCGCCACAGCATCACCAGCCGTGCCGCCGAAAACCTGTTCTGGCTGGGCCGCTATACCGAGCGCTGTGAAAACACCGTTCATCTGGCCCGCCTGACGTTAAGCAGCCTGAACGGCGAAGACCAGAACGCCGTCCCGCTGTTGGCCTGGCTGAGCACCCTGGCAGTGCGCCATTTTCTGGTACTACCCAGCGTGCCGCCCGCGACGACGGATTCGTCAGGCTCCACCGCGCAGGCGCGGCGCGTGTTCGAGCGTTCGTTGATGGCCGCGCTGGCAGACCCACTGCAAGCCAGCGTGGGTGCCGACCTGCGCGCACTGAAAACCGTGGCCTCGTCCGTGCGCGAACGCCTGAGCCTGGAGCAGTGGAAACTGATCGTCCGGGCGGAGGGCGAGTTTTTCAGCCAATGTGCCGCCAACCAGGCACCCGAGCCAGGCCAGGACGACAGGGACTACAGCGCCGTGGAGTTCCTGCGGGTGCTGGACACCGTCAGCAGTCACCTGGCTGCCATCACTGGCGCGCAGACCGACCGCATGACCCGCGACGACGGCTGGCGGCTTTTGTCGGCAGGCCGCCTGATCGAGCGTCTGGGCTTCCTGGCGGGCGCCCTGTCGTGCGGCTTTGAAACAGATGCCGTACACGACGAAGCCGGGTTTGAAGCCATCGTGGCACTGTTTGACAGCACCATCACCTTTCACACCCACTACCAGCAGCGCCACGACATTGCGGCGCTGCTCGATTTGCTCATGCTTGACCGCGATAACCCGCACAGCCTGGGCTGGGTGGCACAAACCCTGCGCGGGCGGGTGGCCAAACTGGCTGGCTGCGCCCCCGGCGATCTACCACCCATCGCCCAGGTCGTGCCCGACCCCAAGCTATGGCGACTGGAGGAATTGCTGGGTACGGATAGCGCGCAAGGATCTACCGGCAATATGACCTTTGCGCCCTTTGCGCCTTTCAAACCCTTTGGAGCCCCGGACTCCGCGCCTTCGACGCAACCCGGCCAGATCGGGCCCGATGGCGAAACCGAAACGCTGGTGCAAAGCCAACAAAGCCAAAGCGCAGACTCCGAGCAGGCCCCAGCGGCCTACGCCATGCTGCTGGGCGAACTCCAACGCTGCCAGG
>JAYUXO010000380.1:0-7392 GCA_043753505.1 Comamonadaceae bacterium | reverse complement strand
AGTCGGCCAGCATTGCGTTGATGGCCACGGTGAAATCACCCAGGGTGTCCACCAGCGTGCCGTCCAGATCAATCAGGGCTGCCTGTATCGGCGCCAGGGTATGCGCAGGTAACTTCATGCCAGGCTGCCCATGGCCTGCCCCAGGCGCACCGGCAGCGCTTCATGCCACCCAGGGTTCAAACGCACCACGCCTTTGGGCCACAAAAGCACCACGGTGGAGCCCAGCAAAAACCGGCCCATTTCATCGCCCTGCTTCAAATGAATGCCCTGGCCGTCATACGACCATTGCCGCAGCTGTCCGGTACGCGGCGGGTTGACCTGACCATGCCAGGTGGTGGCCATGCTGCCCACGATGGTGGCGCCCACCAGCACCTGAATGAAGGGCCCATACGCCGTGTCAAACACGCACACCACCCGTTCATTGCGCGCAAACAAACCCGGCACGCCTCGCGCGGTAGTCGGGTTTACCGAAAACAACGCGCCTGGCACATGAATCATCCGCACCAGCGTGGCGGCGCAGGACATATGGATCCGGTGGTAGTCCTTGGGTGCCAGGTAAATGGTGGCAAAGTTGCCGCCGTGAAACTGTGCGGCCAGGGTTGCATCGCCGCCGAGCAGCGCACGGGTGCTGTAGTGATGGCCTTTGGCCTGAAAAATCTGGTCACCCGCAATGGCACCCAGTTGGCTCACGGCACCGTCCACCGGGCACACGAAGTCGGCCTGCGCGAGAGGTCGTGCGCCTGCGCGAAGCGGTCGGGTGAAAAAGTCGTTAAAGCTGGCATAACTGTCCACACGCGGATCAGCGGCCTCGGCCATGTTGACCTGATAGCGGGCCACGAAGCGTGTGATCAGCGCCTGTGTGAACGCGCCACCCCGCAGGTGAGCCACTTTGCCGGCCAGTGTGGTCAATATCTGTTTTGGCAGCAGGTATTGCGGCAACACCGCACGTTGTTCAGGAGTCATGGTGCAAAAAAATAGGTGGACTGGAGCGGCAACACAATACAAGCAATATCAACCGTGTTGTTTCAAAGTCCTGATTAACGCAAGCGCCACGCCCAACCCGGCGGCAGCGGCTCAGGAAAGCTTTTGCTGTTACACGCCCCGAGGCTTGTAACATCATGTGTTACCACGATGACGCCCGCAACCTCCCTTCGCGCAACCTACGACCGATCCATGAGCCAGGAAATGCCCGGTATTTACGACGCTGACTTGCCCCCGCTTCCGCTGCGTCGCTCGGATGCTTTGGGCCGCCTTCCAGCTGATCGGCCAGCCCCGGCTGAGTCGCCTGAAGCGTTGACGGCGTCTTCTGCTGGACCCAACACACCCAACACCTCAATCACGACGGCATCACCCGCCACCGACGTTGGGGTGCCTGTTCCCAGCGAGCCAGCCGACGCGACCCCTACCGCTGCGCCTGTCCCAAACCCCAGTCCAGCGTCGTCTGTACCGCCCAAACCATCGGCCATTCAGGCACCCGACGACGCCGGCAAGCTGGGTGAAAGCGGTGTTCGTTTACCCCCTGTGGCGTGGGGTGCCATCGGCATCGGCACAGCGGTGGCGGGTTTTGCCTGGATCAGCCACCGCAAAAAAGTGCGTGCGCTGCGCGAACAACACGATTCTGTTTTTTGGGCAAACGTACAACCGGCGTTGTCCAGCATGCCAATTGACACGCAGCACAGCCTGAGCACCGAGCAGTTCATTGGAGATGGCCCGCTGCCGCTGCCATTGGTTTCACCCCCGCTCAGTCTGGATGACATCCTGCCGGACAGCCCGGACCCCGGTGAAGCGGCGCGATCGATTTATGTGACGGGCATTGGCGAGACCACCTCGCGCCGAGAGGCCACGCTCATTGACCTGCATCAACTGGAGCGGCGCCTGCACAAGCGTCTCAAGCGCGGCAACGTAGTCGCGGCCACGCTGCTGCTGCAGGAGCATCTGGTGGACTTTCGCTACACCAGCCCCTGGGTTTTTCTGGAACTGCTGGAGCTGTACCGCAAGCTGAGCAAACAAAACGAATGGAACATTGCGCGGGACGCGTTTCGCAACCGGTTTGGCCAGAACGCCCCGCTATGGCAACAGCCTCCTACGGCTAACGACGAGCTGCTCAATGACGGCCAGTTGGTTAAAGAACTGATTCAGGTGTGGCCCACCCGTGCTACGCGCATCTGGGTGCTGCGCTGGATGCTGGGCGATCACCATATGCGCGACGTGGCAGGCCCACCGCTGCTTGGTTTGGGTGCCTACCGGGACATGATGTGCCTGGACGGCATGCTGGACGATTTGATGCCCGTTCGCGGCGCATCGGTGGAGCATCTGCCGCCGCGCTCCGATAAACAAGGCGCATCGAATAAGGCAACGTCTGCATGACCCCTTGCGCACTGCGCCCAAACTGCCTGGAGCGCAAAATATCGTTATACGGTGCTTTGTTTTCCTGGGTTTTGCATCGCTATTGACTGCAAAAAGACGCCTTGCGCTGCACCCTGACCTGGTCGCCGCAGTTTTGCAAAGGTTACGCAGAAGTTTTTTTGAATAAGCCTGCGGCAGCAAGCGCGGACCAAAACACCAATAATCGCGCCGCTTTCATTTTTTATCAACTGCAACCTGAAAAAGGATTCTTGTCATGACCACCCCGCTCGACAAAGTGCTGTACACCGCCAAATCCCATACCACCGGTGGCCGCGACGGTGCCTCCAAAACCAGCGACGGCCTGCTGGATGTGAAATTGGCGTCCCCGAAAGAATTGGGCGGCGCTGGCAATGCCACCAACCCAGAGCAACTGTTTGCCGCTGGTTACTCCGCCTGTTTTATGGGTGCCATGAAGCACGTGGCCGGTATGAAGAAGCTGGCTGTTCCAGCCGACGCCGCGATTGATGCTGAAGTGGATCTAGGCCCCACGCCTGCCGGATTCGGTATTGCAGCCCGCTTGAACATCAGCCTGCCCGGCATGGACCGCGCAGTGGCCCAGGACCTGGTGGATACCGCTCACCAGGTGTGCCCTTACTCCAATGCCACGCGCGGCAATATTGATGTGACGATTTCCCTGGTCTGATGACGGGGCTGCTCGCCGATCACCTCGCGGCGCCTGGATAACCGCGAAAGCGGCCAGTCGTCTGCCATCAGCAGCCTGTCGCAAAAGCGGCCCGCCAGTCTTGTACCGGCGGGCCGTTTGTTTTACGGTTGCAGTCATGACCACCACCACAACACTCCTTGTGCGCAAAGATGCGCTGGCTACCACGCAACTGCACACGCAGGCCGATGAACCGCTGCAAGATGGGCAAGTGCGAATCAAGGTCGAATCATTCGCGCTGACCTCCAACAACATCACTTACGCTGCGTTTGGTGAAGCCATGAGTTATTGGCAGTTTTTCCCGACTCAGCAAGACGGTTGGGGTGTGATTCCGGTGTGGGGCTTTGGCACCGTGCTGCAAACATCAAGCCCTGGCGTGGCGGTGGGCGAGCGCTTGTACGGCTACTGGCCCATGGCCAGCCATGCGGTGCTGACACCCAGCCGGTTATCGGAAGTCGGCTTCACCGATGCAGCCTCCTGTCGCGCCAGCCTGCACGCGGTCTACAACAGCTACACACGGTGCGCGACCGACGCCTTCTACACGCCTGACACCGAGGCCTTGCAGTCACTGCTGCGCCCGTTGTTCATCACCTCATGGCTGATTGACGACTTCTTTGCCGACAACGCGTTTTTTGGCGCCGCATCGCAAGCGGCAGGCCAAGCCCTGCCTGTAACGGCCATTTTGTCCAGCGCCTCCAGCAAAACCGCTTACGGCACGGCCTTCCAAATGATTCAACGCACCGGCGTGCAGGTGGTGGGATTGACGTCGGCCGCCAACCGTGCATTTTGCGAAAGCCTGGGCTGCTACAGCCAGGTGCTGGCCTACGAGGAACTGGACCAGATCGCTGCCGACGCACCCTGCGTGTATGTGGACTTTGCAGGCAATGCCGACCTGCGTTGCGCCATTCACACCCGCTTTTCGCAGTTGCAATACAGCTGCTCGATTGGGGGCACGCATGTGCAAAGTCTGGGTAGTGCCAAAGACCTGCCCGGTCCCAGAGCCACACTGTTTTTTGCACCAGCGCAGATCAAAAAACGCTTGGCGGATTGGGGTGCGACGACCTTCCGCGAGCGCCAGATTGCCGCCTGGCAGGCTTTCGTGTCTCAGGTCACCAACAGCCCCATCCCGTGGGTGCAGGTGCAACACCACAGCGGCAATTCAGCCGTGCAAGCTGCTTATGCGCAGGTGCTGACCGGGCGCGGTGACCCACGGGTCGGGCATATTTTGTCGCTCTAGGCCTTCAAGCAAAACACGCAGGCTCAGAGGTAAGAGGTAAGGCGGTGTCGTGACCAACTGCAATAGATTTCTCTTCTTACCTTTGCGCCTCTGTGCCTCTGTGTTCTGTTTGTGATTCGCGAGCCGCAAGCGTCTTGAGCAGCGTGACGCGCTTCACACCCAATTTCAGGTAGCCATCGCGCTTCAGCTCTTTCAATGTCCGGCTCACCATTTCGCGGTTGGAGCCTACGCGGGTTGCGATGCCCAGATGGGTCAGTGGCCGGATGACGACTGGCTCATCACCGCTACCGGGACTGGCTGGCGGGCGCATGCGCTCCAGCACGTGTACCACCCGGCCATAGACGTCCACCAGGGCCATGATGCGGACAGTTCCGGTAGCCTTGCGGGCGCGGCTGATCACCTGCGTGACCAGTTCCATGGCAAAAGCGGGCCGCCGGGCCAGGTGCTGTGTCACCGCGTCACGCGAGACCACGGCAAAGGTGCACTTTTCGCGCGTCATGACCGACGCGGAGCGTGGTCCGCCATCCAGCGACAGTTCGCCAAAGTAGTCGCTTGAAAGAATCGTGTTGTAGTGAATCTCAGGCCCGGCGTTATCAGTTGCGAACACCTTGACGCTACCTGTCAGCACCACATACAACGAGTCGCTGGATTCGCCTTCCGTCAGGACGGGGGAGGCCTTTGGGTCGTTGCGAATCACACCGCTGCGCGCCATCTCACGCAGACTGGCAGACAGTTGATTGAACAGCTCGTCGTTGTCGGGCGGTACGCGGTGGTTTCGCATGTTGGTGGCGGTAGGTGCTGCGCGAGCAGGCACATTTATGGCCAAAAGTGCCAACAGCCCTTATAAATCGGGCTCAAGAAGCTATTATTTTAATAGCAAAAAAACAGGTGTCTTCGGTTCAATTGCCATCTATTGCAATGCGGGGCGCAAGTAGCCATCCAGTGCCGCAAGCGTTTGTTCGCATAAATCCGGCAACAAAGGCACCTGTGCTGTAGCGGCAGTCAAATCACCCGTCAGGGCTTGCGCCTCGATGTGGGTGCAAACCGTCTGCAATGCGATGGCGCCGATGTTGCTGGCCGATCCCTTCAGCGCGTGGGCGGTGCGCGCCAGCGCCTGCACATCCCCGGCAGCTGCGGCCTGCTGGATGGCCTGAATGCGCTGAGGCGCATCAATCACGAACAGTTGCACGACTTCACGCGTCATGCTGCGGTCATCGTCATCAAACTCGATGAACTCCAACAGACGGCTGTCGTCCAGCAATTGACGTTCGGGCGTCAGCACCGCTGCTACAACCGTTGGCGTCGATACGAGCGGGCCAGGCACAGCCACCCATTTTTCCAGGGCCTGCGCCAGGGCGGCCACCTGCAGTGGTTTGGTCAGGTAGTCGTCCATACCCGCGTCCATGCACCGCGTACGGTCTTCATCTGTGGCGGCAGCGGTGACTGCAATGATGGGTGGTGCGCGTTTGCCCCAAACGGCATGAATCTGCCGCGTGGCCTGCAGGCCGTCCACATCCGGCATGTTCACATCCATCAAGATCGCGCCGAAAGGTGGGGGTGCATCTACCGGGTGGTCGCGCATGGCCGCTGCCAGTGCCTCCACCGTTTCGCGGCCATCCGTCGCGGTGACGATGCCGTAGCCCAGCTTGCGCAGCATCGCGCTGGCCACTTTCAGGTTCACCGCGTTGTCGTCGGCCACCAGCACGGTGATATTTTTGGTCACGTCCACCGCTGCCGCTTCGACTTTTTTATGTGCATTCGGGTCGTTACTCAGGCAGCGGGCCAACGTGTCAAACAACTGGTTTTGCCGTGCGGGCTTGAGTAGTCGCGCGTCAAACAACGCCGCACCGGCCTCACCCGACGGCATGAAACCCGAGCTGAGCATGACCAGCGGGATGCTGCGCAACAGAGGGCGCGCCTTGATTTGCTGCGCCAGAGTCACGCCGTCCATCTCAGGCATGTGCATGTCGGTCACGATGATGTCGGGTACCCAAGGTGCCCCGCCGTTGGCCCCGACGGCAGGATCCAGCATCTCGAGCGCCTGGGCACCCGAATCGGCGCTGGCCACTTCCATGCCCCACAGCTGCAACTGGCGGCGCAGGATGCGGATGTTGGTGGCGTTGTCGTCCACCACCAGGGCGCGCCGGCCCCGCAGCATGCCGGAATCGGTGGGGCCAAAAGACGGTGCCAGGTCAGCCGCCGGCCCAGCCATGGTGAACCAGAACGTGGAGCCCTTACCCAGCTCGCTTTCAACGCCAATCTGGCCACCCATCAACTCCACAATGCGTTTAGAAATGGCAAGGCCCAAACCGGTACCGCCGTATTTGCGGGTGGTGGAGGCGTCTACCTGTGTGAAAGCCTGGAACAGCTGGGTAACCCGCTCGGGTGGAATGCCAATGCCCGTGTCGGTGACGCGAAACTCGATCACCGGCTGGCCCTTGTCGTCAGCATCGTGCAGCAGACGCACGTGAATGGCCACCTCGCCTTTTTCAGTGAATTTCACAGCGTTGTTGATCAGGTTGATCAGCACCTGGCGCAGACGCGTGACGTCGCCCAACACGCCAGCCGGTAGTCCCCCGGCGCGCGGCTCGGGCATGTCAATAATCAGTTCCAGGCCTTTTTCGCGGGCCCGCGGGGCGGCAATGTCGCAGGCCTCCTCCACCGCGTTGCGCAGCGCCAGCGGCTCGCTTTCCAGATCGAGCTTGCCCGACTCGATCTTGGAGAAATCCAGAATGTCGTTGATGACCGCCAGCAACTGGTCACTGGACAGCCGGATGGTCTCCAGGTAATCGCGTTGCTCGGCGTTCAGCGGGGTTTCACCCAGCAAGGTGCTCATGCCCACCACGCCATTGAGCGGTGTGCGGATTTCATGGCTCATCGTGGCCAGGAAAGCTGCTTTGGCGCGAACGGCGGCTAGCGCCTCCTCACGCGACGCCACGAGTTGGTGCTCGTGCTCGCGCACCTCTGCTTCGGCCGCGCGGGCACGCGCGCTTTCTTCGTCGGCCTGGTGTTTTTCCTCCCGAAGACGCAGCGCCACGGTGTTGAACGCCTTGGCAACCTGGCCCAGCTCATCACGCGTTTCCAACGT
>JAYUXO010000379.1:0-7399 GCA_043753505.1 Comamonadaceae bacterium | reverse complement strand
TCGACTTTGCGATCACCGATGGTGGCGCTTTCGATGCCGATGGACGGGTTGACGGCAGCATTGGCGTAACGGGTGGCGCGGGCAACATGCCTTTGAGTTTGATGGGCCAACCGCCTGATCTACCGCCGGGTGGTGGCTTCTGGTTCTGATCTTGACAACTGATTGCGCCGCAGCTTCGGCTGCATGACAGATGACGCGGCGGTTGGGTGTGCTCCAGGGCGAACTGCATGACCTGGCTGCATGACCTGGGTCTGACGCAGCAATTGACAACCGTCACTTCCGCTCAAGCGCACCTGAGCGGGAATAACGAATGGGCAAGTGTTTAAGCACTCAAGAACGAAACAGGCGCGAATACTGCGTCTCGTGCTGGGCTGACAAGATGGCCAGCATGGGCGTGAAGGCCTGTCGGTCGTCGTCTGCGGTGCTAAGGGCCTGGTCAACCGCTTGCGGAATCTCGAACGCCAACCGGGCCAATATGCGCTGCCCTGCGTTCTGCCCCAACGGCACGGATTTCACCGCGGCGGCCACCATGTTTTCAGCCCAGCCGAAGGCAAACGCCAGACAAATGCTGCGCAGGCTGGCGGTGCTTGTGGCGGCAGCCTGGGCAAAGGCCAACGGATACGTGAGGGGGGCGCGTGTTGGCAGGGCATCAGGCTGCACACCTTGCTGTACGGCTTGCTGCGCTTTTGGCTGCAGGTTCGCCAGCCACTGTCCCATCGAGTGCCCCATTTGCACGGTTTGCGCGCGCAGCTCGCTGGTCTCGCGGGTAGCCAGCACCCACTGGTTGAGCGCGGCAAATCGTGTTTCGTCACCTGAACGCAGTGCCGACACGGCTTGCGCCAGCACTGCCAGTTCGCTGCGCGCCAGGCTCAGGTGCAGTTGATCGACCAGCCAATGCGCGATGCCTGTTTCTGAAACTGCTTCTTTTTTAATAGCTGCTTGAGCATATTCCACAAAGGCTTCAAGGCCTTCTGAGTATGAAAAGCCGCCAATTGGCAAGGCGGGCGATGCCAGCCAGATGAGTTGCAGCAGGGCCTCGTCATCCATAAATCGGGCCAAGGCCGACCGGGGTTGGCGCGCTCTCATGCATATATGCGTGCGTGGGTGCATGCGAATGACCGCCGTGTTCGTGCCCCTGAGCGTGTCCGTGTCCGTGCCCGCCACCATAAGCCCCCGCCTCCGGCTCAAACGCCTCGTCAGCCGAGCGCACGATCAGGTGCATGGCGCGCAGCATGTCGGCCAGCACATGGTCCGGCTCAATTTTCAGGTGGTCAGGTTTCAGTTCAATGGGCACATGCCGGTTGCCCAGGTGGTAGGCCGCGCGCGTCAAATCAAACGGCGAGCCGTGTGCAGTGCAATGCGTGATGACCAGCACCGGCTGCGCAGCTGCCAGCACCCGCACCAGCGCGCCGTCTTCGGCCACCAGCACATCGCCCCCGCGCACCACCGTGCCACGCGGTAAAAAAACGCCCAGCTGGCGGCCTTGCGAATCGGTGGCCTCGAACCGGCTTTTCTGGCGCACGTCCCAGTCCAGCTGCACGGTGGCAGCACGTTTAAGCAACACGGGGGCCAGGCCACGGGCTTGGGGGATCAGTTTGTTGCAGGGGATGTGTTGAGTCATGGGCTGTAGTGATCTCTCAAGCGGGTTATTTCAACGCGGCCTTCCGCAACGCGGTACACCAACCGGTGCTCGTCCGTGATGCGGCGCGACCACCAACCCGCCAACTGATGCTTGAGCGGCTCGGGTTTTCCAATACCTTCAAACGGGTCGCGTTGCACCGCTGCGATCAGTTGGTTGACCCGCTGTGCGACAACCTTGTCGTTTTGAAGCCAAGTTAGGTAGTCCGCCCACGCTTGGGATGAAAAAGAGACATCTCGCATAGGGTGTTTGTGTGAGGTCTATTTGAGCATTGCGTCCAGTTCTTCCATGGTTTTGACGATGCCACCGCCCCGCTTCAATTCGTCGATGGAAGCCTGCAAGGTTCGCGCACTTTCCGGGCTGCGCAGCAAATATGCCGTCTCGTCCAGCGCGTTGTAGTCGTCCAGACTGATCAGCACGGCAGGCTTGCCTTTTTGCCGGGTGATCAGCACCGGTGCGTGGTCATCATTGACCTTGTCAAGCATGGCCGCGAAGTTAGCGCGGGCTTCGGAGTAATTGACGGCGTGCATGGTGGGCCTTCGATCTAAATTTAAGTACGTGAAATTGTACGCATGCTATTCGGCTAAGTTATTGGAACAAAAATAGAACCTAATAAAAGGCGATTGGGCCCACGGATTCACATTGAAGTGCAACGAACTTAAATAAGGCAAAACACCCCGCAGCAACCGCAAAAGAACCATGCGCGCGTGCCGAAGTCACTTCACGTAGTCAGCGTGCGTTTGGTCAACACGGTGAATCTGCCGGCACGTGGGAAGAGACAGTCCCACAGCCAAACACAACTTTCATGGCGCGTGTTGCTTGCCGCACCCAGTTGCTGCTCCTTAGCGCCACGCCCAGCCAGGCGAAAAATTGTCTGGCCATCTAGACCAGATTTCCGGAGGATTGCAGCGGTAGAAGTACCACGGCGCATTGCTCGTTGATTTTCATGACCCGCGCCATCCCTGCTCTTCACGCCGCGCGCGGCCCAGCACTTCCAGGGTTTCCAGAATGCGCGGCAAGCTGCGCTTCCAGGGGCCTCGGCCTTTGAACTGGGCTTCGATTTCGGCCAGTGACACCGCGCTGGCGCTGGTGGCCAGCAACTGGGCCACGGCACGTACCTGGCTTGGCAGGTCGGCGGGCCAGACTTGCGTGGTGGCAGCGGTTGCCACAGGTGGCATTTCAGGCGTTTCAAGTGCCATTTCGGCCTGTAGCCCTTTTGAATACTGCTCAAGCAGCTCTGTATTTGATAGCGTATCTGTATCACTTTCATTGACTGTCGTGTCAGCCTGCGCACGCAGTGCCGGGTTTTGGAAGGCCGGGCGCAGCCAGCGGATGGTGCCGGTGCGTTCTTCTGCGGCGCGCTGGGCATTCAGGTTGACCAGATGGTGCAGCCAGTGCGTGGGCGGCTCGTGTTGCAAGCCATCAGCAGCCTGCACCGCCGCGTCCAGCTCGTCGTGCAGTTCTCTGCACCACCGACGTGAGACCCTGGGTGTGAACAGGTTCGCATAGGTCGGCTACAAAGCTTTGCGCGGTGGCCAGCTCGCTGCCGGTCACGCCCGTCCAGCGCGCCACGAAAGCAGCGGCTGGGGCCGCAGCGTCGGTTGATGCATCCGTTGTATCAGTTTCCATTGCTTTTATTTTGATAGCTGCTTGAGCAATATTTATAAGGGCTAGAGCCCATTTTTGCTTAAAAACAGGCCGTTTCGCAATGCCGGCAGGTCCAGCACGCGCAGGCCGCCATATTCAATGCGGATGCAGCCCTGGTCTTGCAGCGCGGCCAGGGCTTCGTTCACGCGCTGGCGCGACAGGCCGACCAGGTAGGCCAGCTCTTGCTGGGTGATGCGCAAGATGTCGCCCACACCGGGGTACAGCACGGGGTTGAACAGCGCGGCCAGGCTGCGGGCCACGCGCACATCGGGGTTGTTCAGGCGGTCTATTTCGCGGGCAGCGATGAACTGGCCCAGGCGTTCGTTGAGCTGGTTCATGACAAAGCGGTTGAAACCAATCGAGTGGTCCAGCAGCCAGTGAAAGCTGTCGACTGGCAAGCCAGCCACCACGCTTTTGCGCAGGGCCTGAATGTTGTAGCGGTAAGGCTCGCGCTTCATGGCCGTGCCCTCGCCGAACCAGCCACCCGGTGGCACGCCGGTAAACGTCATGGTCATGCCCTGGGCGTTGTCGGTGCTCATTTTGAGCAGGCCTTCCACCACGCCAAACCAGTAGGTGACCGGCTTGCCCAGGCGGCACACGTAATCGCCGGGCAGGGCGTCGCCCACGGTGAGTTGCCGCTGCGCTTGCAGGCGTTCGTCGGGTTTGAGCAGCGCAAGCCAGGGTATGCCGTCCAGCTCAGCCGCAGTGGGCGGGCGGCGGCGCTGATACAGGGAGTCGATGGTCATGCGGGAAAGTCCTGTTGGGGAAAGACCTGTTAGGAGTGACCCGCAAATTGTCGACCAAACGACAAGATAGCGTCAAAGTCCTTCCTACGATGCAGGCCATGCAAACCACGTTTCCCAGTCTGTTGCTAGCCCACGCTGCCCAGCGCCCAAAAGCGCCCGCCATGCGCGAAAAGGAATACGGCATCTGGCAAACGCTTGCTTGGACCGACTTGGCCCTGCTGGTCGAGCGTGTGGCCTGCGGCCTGCATGGGGCTGGCTTGACACGCGGTGAACACATGGTGGTGATTGGTGCCAACCGGCCCCGCATGTACGCCACCATGCTGGCCGCGCAGGCGCTGGGCGCCATTCCGGTGCCGCTGTACCAGGACGCCGTGGGCAGCGAATGCGTATTCCCCATCAACAACGCCGCCGTGCGCTTTGCGTTTGCCGAAGACCAGGAGCAGGTCGACAAGCTGCTGGACATTCGTGCGCAGTGTCCGCAGCTGGCCCACATCTTTTTTGATGATTCGCGCGGCCTGCGCAAGTACAGCGAGCCGGGTTTGGCGAGCATGGATGCGCTGGTGGAATCGGGCGCTGCGTTTGCGGCCAAAGCGCCTGCGTTCTTTAAAACCGAGGCTGAAAAAGTACAGCCGCATGACGTGGCGGCGATGTTTTTTACCTCCGGCACCACGGGTCAACCCAAGGGCGTGGTGCACACCCACAACAGCCTGCTGGACCGGGCTCGTGCGGGTGCTGAGTTCGACAAACTCACGGCGCGTGAAGAGGTGCTGGCCTACATGCCGGTGGCCTGGATTGGGCAAAACATCTTCAGTTACGCGCAGTGGCTGGCCTGCGGGTATGTCGTGAATTGCCCCGAGTCAGCAGCCACCGTGACCATCGACTTGAAAGAAGTGGGGCCCACCTATTACTTCGCCCCGCCCCGCGTGTTTGAAGCGCTGCTGACCAGCGTGATGATTCGCATGGAAGACGCAGGCGCCATCAAACGCAAAATGTTTCACGCCTGCATGGCCGTGGCCAAGCGCGTGGGGCCTGCGCTTATGGACGGGAACACTTCAAGTACACAGGTCAGCTTGCTTGACCGCGCGCAGTACGCGCTGGGCAACCTGCTGGTGTATGGCCCGCTGCGCAACAACCTTGGCATGAGCCGGGTGCGCGTGGCCTACACGGCAGGCGAGGCCATCGGGCCAGATCTGTTCACTTTTTACCGCTCGATTGGCATCAACCTGAAGCAGCTGTATGGCTCGACGGAGACCGCGGTGTTCGTCTGTCTGCAGCCCGACCACCAGGCCCGTGCCGACACCGTGGGCGTGCCGATCAGCGGTGTGGAAATCAAGGTGGCGGAGAACGGTGAAATTCTGGTCAAGTCGCCCGGGCTGCTCAAGGAGTACTACAAAAACCCGCAGGCCACGGCCGAGGTGCTCACCGCCGAAGGCTGGTATCACACCAGCGACGCAGGTTTCATCGATGCACACGGGCATTTAAAAATCATTGACCGCGTGAAAGACGTGGGTCGCATCAAAGGTGGTGCGAACGACGGTGCCATGTTTGCGCCCAAATACGTGGAAAACAAGCTCAAATTTTTCCCGCATATCAAGGAAGTCGTGGCCTATGGCGACCAGCGCGAAAAAGTCTGCGTGATGGTCAACATTGACTTCGACGCGGTGGGCAACTGGGCCGAGCGCCGCAACCTGCCGTATGCGGGCTACACCGATCTGGCGCAAAAACCGGAGACGTATCAGCTCATCAAAAACTGCGTTGAGCAGGTCAATGCCGACCTGGCCACAGACTCCTTGCTGGCAGGCAGCCAGGTCAGCCGATTCCTGATCCTGCACAAAGAGCTGGACGCCGACGATGGCGAATTGACCAGAACCAACAAAGTACGTCGTGGCTTCATTGCCGACAAATACCTGCCGCTGATTGATGCGTTGTATGGCGGGGCATCGGAGCAGTTTATTGAAACCGTGGTGAAGTTCGAAGACGGCCGCACCGGCAGCGTGAGTGCGACGTTGAAGATCATGGATTGCAAAACGTTTGCGCCGGTGGCGAAGGTGGCCGCATGAGCCCGCGTCGTCCCCCAAAACCTTTCACCGCAGAGACGCAGAAAACGCAGGGCTGCGCAGAGAAACTGCAAAAATTTTTGTCATCCCTCTGCGTCACTCTGCGTTTTCTGCGCCTCTGCGGTGAAGGCTGTTTGCCCCAGATTGCCACACCATGAGCAAAAAAATCGGTGACGTCATCCTGGACGTGAAAAACATCTCGCTCAGCTTTGGCGGTGTGAAGGCGCTGCAAGACATCAGCTTTGATGTGCGCGAGCACGAGGTGCGCGCCATCATTGGCCCCAACGGCGCGGGCAAAAGCTCCATGCTGAACTGCATCAACGGCGTGTACACACCCCAGCAAGGCAGCATCACCTTCCGCGGCAAAACTTTCAGCCACATGAACAGCCGCGCGGTGGCCGAGATGGGTGTGGCGCGCACCTTTCAAAACCTGGCTTTGTTCAAAGGCATGAGCGTGCTGGACAACATCATGTCAGGTCGCAACCTGAAGATCAAAAGCAATATCCTGATGCAGGCGTTGCGTATTGGCCCGGCTGAAAAAGAAGAAACGATGCACCGGGAAGCGGTTGAAAAGATTATTGACTTTCTGGAAATCCAGGCTTACCGCAAAACCCCTGTCGGCATGCTGCCCTACGGCCTGCAAAAACGGGTTGATCTGGGTCGGGCTCTGGCCATGGAGCCCCAGGTACTTCTGCTGGATGAGCCGATGGCCGGCATGAACGTTGAAGAAAAGCAGGACATGTGCCGCTTTGTACTCGACATCAACGACGAGTTTGGAACCACTGTGGTGCTGATTGAGCACGACATGGGTGTGGTGATGGACATTTCAGACCGCGTGGTGGTACTGGACTATGGCAAAAAAATTGGTGACGGCACACCCGACGAGGTGCGCGCCAATCCGGACGTGATCAGCGCCTATCTGGGCACATCACACTGACGCGGCAAGAAAGTAAAAAATGGCATTTTTCCTGGAAACTCTACTCGGCGGCCTGATGGCCGGCATGCTCTATTCGCTGGTTGCACTCGGCTTTGTGCTGATCTTCAAGGCTTCTGGCGTGTTCAACTTTTCGCAAGGCGCGATGGTGCTGTTTGCAGCGCTGGCAATGGCGCGATTTTCAGAATGGATTCCGCAGTGGTTTGGTTTTGAAAACAAAATCCTCGGCAACATTGCTGGTTTCATGGCGGCTGCGGTGTGCATGTTTATTCTGGCTTGGCTCATTGAGCGGCTGGTACTTCGTCATCTGGTGAATCAGGAAGGTGTGACGCTGCTGATGGCCACGCTGGGCATCACATACTTTATTGATGGCCTG
>JAYUXO010000378.1:0-18181 GCA_043753505.1 Comamonadaceae bacterium | reverse complement strand
GCACCGAAGCGCAGGCCTCGCGCGAACTCAACATTGGGTTCTTCTCCCGCATGATCCGTAAAACGCCGTGGGTGCGCCTAAAGGTGGCGGCATCGCTTGACGGAACTACGGCTTTGAATAATGGCACCAGTCAATGGATTACTTCCCATGAAGCACGCGCAGACGGGCACGCTTGGCGGGCACGGTCTTGTGCGGTGATGACGGGGATCGGCACCGTGTTGAAAGACCAGCCTCAACTCAACGTTCGCTTGGTCGATACCCCTCGTCAACCGCATGTGGTGGTGGTTGACAGTGACTTGCAGACACCTTTAAATGCTCCTTTATTCATAGCTGCTCGAGCAGTTTTTATATGCTCAAAAGCTCAATTTGATACTCAATATCTTGTGAGAAAAGCTGCACTTGAAGCCAAAGGTGCCTCGATCATCGAACTACCCGCCGACGCCAGCGGCAAGGTCGACCTGTCTGAAATGATGCTGGAATTGGGTCGCCGCGAGATTAACGAGTTGCATGTCGAGGCGGGCCACAAACTCAATGGCTCATTGATTCGCGCAGGTCTGGTTGACGAGTTTCTGGTTTACCTGGCCCCAAAGCTACTGGGTGTTGGCGCAGGCATGTCGAATCTGGGGCCACTCACGGAGCTTGCACAGGCAGTTCCATTGGCGTTCAAATCATGTGAGATGGTCGGGCCCGATCTGCGCATCGTGGCCCGTGTAGCAGGGAGGGATGTTTTTTAAATTTGTCAGTTGAAGCCTTTGCGACGCTTACGGCTACATGCCTCTGCGAAAATGGACACATGTTCACTGGCATCATCACTGGCATCGGGCGCATTGCCGCCGTTAACCCCCTGGGGCTCAGCACACAGCATGGCAAGCGCTTGCTGATTGAAGTGCCGCCCGGGTATCTGCAGGACGTTGTTTTGGGCGACAGCATCGCGCTGAACGGGGCCTGTATGACAGTCACCACGCTTGACTTGCCACAACACAGCTTCACGGTGGATGTTTCTGCTGAATCACTGGACAAAACTGCGGGTCTGGATCAACTTCAAGCGATCAACCTCGAAAAAGCTCTGCGCGCCAACGACCGTCTGGGTGGGCATCTGGTTTCGGGCCATGTTGACGGTTTGGGCACTGTGCAGTTTTTTGAGCAGGTGGGTGAGAGCTGGGAACTGCGGGTGCTGGCGCCGCTGACGCTGGCCAAATACCTGGCTTACAAGGGTTCCATCACCGTCAATGGCGTGAGCCTGACGGTTAATCGCGTTGCTGATAACGCGTCAGGTTGCGAGCTGAGCATCAACCTCATTCCCCACACGGTGCAAAACACCGCCTTGCACACCTTGCAAGCAGGCAGCGCCGTAAACCTGGAGATTGATTTGATTGCACGGTATGTTGAGCGCATGCTCTGCGCCCCCACATCGGTCTATACGTCCCACACCACACCTTAAACCTACTCCCAAGCCACGCTGACGCGTTGCCAAAAAGGAATTCCCATGACCGCCCTCCCCCACCCGCACCTGTCTGCGGTACCAACGAATACACCCAACACCCACCCCGTCACCATTTCCCCTGTGCAAGACATCGTGGCCGAGATGCGCGCGGGCCGCATAGTCATTCTGGTGGACGAGGAAGACCGTGAAAACGAAGGCGACTTGGTGTTGGCGGCTGACCATGTCACGCCCGAAGCCATCAACTTCATGGCCCGCTTTGGACGGGGCCTGATCTGCCTGACGCTCACGCGGGAGTGCTGCGAGCGCCTGCAGCTGCCGCCCATGGTCACACGCAATGGCGGCAAGTATTCCACTGCGTTTACCGTGTCGATTGAAGCTGCCGAGGGCGTGACCACCGGCATTTCGGCAGCCGATCGCGCCCGCACTGTGCAGGCAGCCGTCGCGGCCAACGCCACGGCGCACGACCTGGTGCAGCCGGGTCATATTTTCCCTTTGCAAGCAGTCGATGGCGGTGCCCTGATGCGTGCGGGCCATACCGAGGCAGGGTGCGACCTGGCACAGATGGCGGGCTGCTCACCAGCGTCGGTGATCTGCGAAATCATGAACGAAGACGGCACCATGGCGCGCCTACCCGACCTGCAGTTGTTTGCGGCCAAGCATGGCCTGAAGATCGGCACGATCGCCGATTTAATCGAGCACCGCAGCCGCACCGAGTCGCTGGTCGAAAGAATCGGCAGCCGTGAGATTGAGACTGCTTTCGGCACATTCACAGCCCACGCTTTCAAAGACAAGCCCAGCCAGGGCGTGCACCTGGCTCTCGTTCGGGGCCAATGGGCGCCTGAGCACAGCGTGGCTGCGCGGGTTCATGAACCGTTGTCCGTGCTCGATGCGTTGGAAGTCAACCGCGGCATGCACTCCTGGGGGCTGGACGCGAGCCTGAAGCGCGTAGCGCAAGAAGGCCAGGGCGTCGTAGTGCTGCTGAACTGCGGAGAAAGTGCGGCCCAGCTACTCGCGCAGTTTGAAGGTACGGCACGCGCCGCGCAGGCCCCGGAGCGCGGCCGCATGGACCTGCGAACTTACGGTATTGGCGCGCAGATTTTGCGTGCCTGCGGCGTGCAGAAAATGCGCCTGATGGGCAACCCGCGCCGCATGCCCAGCATGGCGGGGTATGGACTGGAAATTACCGGGTATTTGACGGCGGGATGAGATTCAAGGGGGAGGACGCAGAACTCGCAGAAGTTACGCAGAAGGCGCTGAAAAACAGCAGTTGGTTTGACTTGTCACTTTGGATTACTTCTGCGAGTTCTGCGTAACTTCCGCGAGTTCTGCGTCCTCTCCCTGCCCTGGCTTTTACCATCCCACTAATTAAAGGAAAACACATGTTTTTAGCTGACAAAGCCACCGTCCCGCTGGATGGCCGCAAGCTGACGATTGGCATCGTGCAGTCGCGCTTCAATCAAGGCATCACCGACGCGCTAGTGGCTGCCTGTAAAGCCGAACTGGCGGTGCTCGGTGTGCAGGACAAGCGCATTGACGTTTTTCAGGTACCCGGCGCGTTGGAGGTGCCGTTGGCGTTGCAGGCGCTAGCCGAGAAAAACAAGTACGACGCGTTGATAGCGCTGGGTTGCATCATTCGTGGCGAAACCTATCACTTCGAGTTGGTGGCCAACGAGTCGGGCGCTGGCGTCACCCGCGTGTCACTTGATTTCGAGGTGCCGATTGCCAACGCCATTCTGACGTGCGAAAACCTCTCGCAAGCCGTGGCCCGTCAAACTGACAAAGGCATTGACGCGGCCCGAGTGGCGGTGGAAATGGCCAATTTACTGGACGAACTGGCATGAACGACCCAACCAACCACGACTCGCGCAGTACGGCTCGCCCTGTGTCAACGCCCTCCACCCGCCCGCCGCGCCAGGCACGCACAGGCCTGACCAGTACCGGCGTGCGCAAAGCCGCCAGCAAACCCCCACGCAGTCGCGCTAGAGAGTTTGCGTTGCAGGGTCTGTATCAGCATCTGGTCGGGCGCAACACGGCGCCAGACATTGACACCTTTACGCGCGATTTGTCTGGCTTCAACAAAGCCGACTCCGTGCACTACGACGCACTGCTAAACGGCTGCATTACCCAGGCAGCAGACCTGGATGCGTTGATCGTGCCGCTACTGGATCGACCACTGACCGAGATTTCGCCGATTGAGCGCGGCGTGATGTGGATTGGCGCTTACGAGCTGCGTTACTGCCTGGAGGTGCCGTGGCGCGTGGTGCTCAATGAATGCGTGGAGTTGGCCAAAGAGTTCGGCGGCACCGACGGGTACAAATACGTCAACGGCGTGCTCAATGGCTTGGCACCCAGACTGCGTGTAGAAGAAATCAAGTCAAATACGCCCTCAGCCCTTTTAAAACCTGCTCAAGCAGCTATCAAAAAGGAAGCATTACCGACACGCTCTCCAGGTGATGCAATTGTTGACGGCATGGGTTAGGCCAGGTGCCTCATGCGAGTGACTGACCGCGCCCAGCGCGTTGAACCGTTTTACGTTTTGGAAGTTGCCAAGGCAGCCAGCGCGCTGGCTTCGCAGATCGCGCACAGCGACAAACCAATGATTTTTTTGAATATTGGCGAACCCGACTTTACAGCCCCACCGTTGGTGCAGGAAGCCGCTGCCCGCGCCGTACGCAATGGCACGACGCAATACACGCAAGCCACCGGCCTCGGCCCCCTTCGCGAGCGCATCAGTGCTTGGTACGCCAGCCGCTTTGATGTGGCCGTGCCAGCCAGCCGGATCGTGGTGACCGCCGGTGCCTCGGCCGCCTTGCACCTGGCCTGCCTGGCTCTTATTGAGGCGGGCGACGAGGTGCTGATGCCCGACCCCAGCTACCCCTGCAACCGCCACTTCGTCGGCAGCGCTGATGGCCGGGCAGTGCTGCTGCCCACCACGGCAGCGCAGCGGTTTCAGTTGAATGCAGATCAGGTGCATGCGGCCTGGAACGAACGAACGCGCGGCGTGTTGCTGGCGTCCCCATCAAACCCCACCGGCACATTAATTGCTGCCGCAGAACTGGCCCGAATTCATAACGTGGTGAGCCAACGCGGTGGCATCACGATGGTCGACGAGATTTACCTTGGCTTGAGTTTTGACGAGGCTGCGCAGGACGACGCCTTCGGCCAGACCGCGCTGGCGCTTTCCGACCAGGTCATCAGCATCAATAGTTTCTCCAAATATTTCAGCATGACCGGTTGGCGTTTGGGTTGGCTGGTGGTCCCCGAGGTGCTGGTTCCCGTGATCGAACGCCTGGCGCAAAATCTGTTTATCTGCCCCAGCGCCATCGCCCAGCACGCTGCGCTTGCCTGTTTTGAGGCTGACAGTCTGGCTGAATATGAGCGGCGGCGTGCGCAATTCAAGGCGCGGCGCGATTACTTCATTCCGGCACTCAACGAGCTGGGATTGACAGTGCCCGTGGTGCCCGATGGTGCTTTTTACGCTTGGGCAGACTGCTCTGAAATTTGCAGCAAATTGGGAATTAAAGACAGCTGGGACTTCGCCTTCGAGACGATGAAGCAAGCGCACGTGGCCATCACCCCGGGGCGCGACTTCGGCACGGCTGATACAGCCCACTTCGTGCGTTTCTCCACCGCCAGTTCAATGGCGCTTCTAGAGGAAGCCGTGGCGCGGCTGAAAAACTGGTTTGAAAGCACCTGAGGTGGCTGTATTTGAATGGCCAGTACGTGTTTACTGGGAAGACGCTGACGCAGGCGGCATCGTGTTTTACGCCAACTACCTCAAATTTTTCGAGCGTGCCCGCACCGAATGGTTGCGATCCATGGGTATCGAACAACAGCGCTTGCGCGACCAGACGGGTGGGTTTTTTGTGGTGGCGCAAACCTCGGTGCGTTACCTGCGGCCAGCCCGACTGGATGACGAACTCATCGTTACTGCTTCTTTGATCGAAGTAGGCCGCGCGAGCATGACAATCGTGCAGCAGGCGCTATTAAAGTCAGAGCATAAAAACGGCAATCTGTGCGAGGGCAGCATTCGCATTGGTTGGGTTAACGCTGCAACTTTGCGACCTGAACGCATTCCCATCCTGATTCTTGACACCCTACAAAAATGAACCAAGACCTGTCCATCCTGCACCTTGTTCTCAATGCCAGCATCGTTGTGCAAGCCGTCATGCTGCTTTTGGTGGTGGTTTCCATCACCAGTTGGGCGGCCATTTTCCGAAAGCTGTTTGCCTTGAAACGCGTCAAATCGCTCAACGATGAGTTCGAGCGCGAGTTCTGGTCAGGCACCAGCTTGAATGACCTGTCTGCCGCTGCCGCGCAAAACGCCAAAACGTCCGGCCCGATGGAACGCATTTTTGCCAGCGGCATGCGGGAGTATCAAAAGCTTCGCGAGCGTCGCATCACCGACGCTGGCGCACTGCTCGACGGTGCACGGCGCGCCATGCGCGCCAGTTATCAACGGGAACTGGACGTGGTGGAAACCAACCTTTCGTTCCTGGCTTCTGTGGGTTCGGTCAGCCCATATGTAGGTTTGTTTGGTACGGTGTGGGGCATCATGCATGCGTTCACCGGTCTCGCCAACCTGCAGCAAGTAACGCTGGCCACCGTAGCCCCCGGCATTGCCGAGGCGCTGGTCGCTACCGCCATCGGCCTGTTTGCTGCCATACCTGCCGTAGTGGCTTACAACCGCTTTGCGCGCGACATTGACCGCGTGGCCATCCAGCTGGAAACGTTCATTGAAGAGTTCTCCAACATCTTGCAGCGCAATTTGGGTGCGGCTTCGGCATCTGGGCACTAACCGATGACAGATGACCTCGCTGACGCGTTGATGACGGCGCTGCGCGCCGTGACGGAAAGCGCGCCAAGCGAGCGATGCGTCTTCGTCGTCTGTCATCGAAGCGCAGCGAAGTCATCTGTCATCGCAGCGCTACAGAACTAACTGGAAACAACACATGCCTTCCATCATCTCCCGCGGCCGTGGCCGACGCACCATCAGCGAAATCAACATGGTGCCCTTCATCGATGTGATGCTGGTGCTGCTCATCATCTTCATGGTCACCGCACCCTTGATTACACCCAGCGTGATTGATTTGCCCAGTGTGGGCAAGGCCAGCAAACAGCCCGACCAGATCATTCAAGTGGTGGTGGGGAAAGACGAAGCGCTGCAGCTCAAAATCAAAGACGAAATGATGTCTGTTTCAATCAAAGATGTGGCAGGCCGCGTCAAACAGGCACAAGCAGGGTTGCCACCGGGTGCCAGCGCCGTGGTCATCAGCGCCGATCGAAACGTGAAGTACGAAGCCGTGGTCAAGCTCATGGACAGTTTGCAGCGTGCCGGGGTGCAGCGGGTGGGCTTGTCGGTAAATCTGGCGAAGTAAGCATGCCTGTTGCTACAGACCGGATTGACTTCGTGCCGCCGCCGCCACGCGGGAACATGCGTGCGCTGTTGCTGGCGCTGGGTGCGCATGGCCTGCTGCTGCTGGCGCTGACCTGGGGCGTGAACTGGAAGCGACAAGACCAGAGTGTGACCACAGAAGCGGAACTGTGGAGCGCCCTGCCCCAAACCGCAGCGCCGAAACTGGAGGCCCCACCACCGCCACCACCGCCAGCAGCTACACAGCAGGTCGCCCCACCGCCCGAGCCCTCTGCCGCACAACGCGACGCTGACATTGCGGTGGAACGTGAGCGGCAGCAAAAAGCCAAAGACCGTGCGCTGGCGCTGCGCCAGCAAGCGCTGGAAAAAGCCGCGCAGAGAAAGGAAGCAGACGAGCGCGAGAAAGCCAGGCGCGATGCGGCCAAGCAGGCAAGCGATCAAAAGGCAGACCAAAAAGCCGCAGATAAACAAGCGGCAGCTTCCGCGCAAAAGAAACTGGAAACTGGGCAGCTCGAAGAGGAAAAAAAGCAGGTTGAAGCGCGCCGCCAGGACAACATCCGCCGTGCTCAGGGCCTGGCTGGCGCAACCGGCGATGCACCATCCACCGGCAAAGCGCAAACCAGCAGCGGGCCATCCCCAGGTTACGCCGGGCGCATCAGCGCCATCATCAAACGCAATATCGTGTTTACCGACGACATTGCTGGTAACACGCAAGCCGAGGTCACGGTCCGCGTGGCACCCGACGGCACCATCGTGGGTAAACGCCTGAGCAAGTCCAGCGGAAACAAAGCCTGGGATGAAGCTGTGCTCAAGGCCATTGATAAAACCGAGGTGCTGCCCCGCGACACCGATGGCCGCGTGGTGCCCGAGTTTCCGGTGGGCTTCAGACCTAGAGACTGATCGCTGCTTGTCCGCTGCTTGTCCGCTGTTTTTCCGCCCTGTGTGCACGCAATGCCACAACGCCAACCCGGGTCGCTTGCCACCACGCCGCTCACGGCGTAGATTCAGTCTGGCCCCCAAGGTGATTGGCAGGCATTTTTGGGGGATTCCCAAAGGAAACGCAGCATGAAACGTTCTTTCGCTTACGCCGTTGTCATCGGCAGATTCCAGCCCTTTCACTTTGGCCACCTGCGCCTCGTGGAGCACGCCTTGCGGCATGCAGAGCGCGTGATCGTGGTGGTGGGCAGTGACCGGCAGCCGCGCAGCTACAAAAATCCTTTTACTTTTGAAGAGCGCGAGCGAATGGTGCGCTCCTCCTTGCGCAGCACCGAACAGGCCCGCGTCAGCGTGCTGGGCGTGGCCGATTCGCCTTACAACGATTCCATCTGGATAGCCAGCATCCAGTCGGCGGTTGACAAACAGATTGCCGCCGATGGTGCGGACCCCACCACCGCCACCGTGGCCCTTGCCGGGCATGTAAAAGACGGCAGCAGCTACTACCTCAAGCTGTTTCCCAAGTGGGTGTTTGACGGATTTGAAAATATAGAAAGCCTGAACGCCACCGGCATTCGCGCCCTTTATTTCGAACCGGACAACCGCGGCCAGCTAGCGGCCGATGCCCTGCCCGATGGCACGTCCAGTTTTCTGGAGCAATTTACCCGCACCATTCACTACGAAGCACTTGTCACCGAGCGGGCCTTTCTGGTCGACTACCAAATCAAGTACCGCTACGCGGGCAGCGACTTCCCACCTATCTTCACCACGGTGGACGCGGTGGTGGTGGAGGCAGGTTACATCCTGCTGGTGCAGCGCAAATTTCACCCTGGCAAGGGCACCTGGGCCTTGCCAGGCGGCTTCGTGGGCCAGCAAGAAAGCCTGTTGGACGCCGCCATTCGCGAACTCAAGGAGGAAACGCGTTTGAAGGTGCCGGTGCCGGTGCTGCGCGGTAGCCTGAAGGGCCAGCAGGTGTTTGACGACCCGGGCCGCTCGCAGCGGGGCCGCACCATTACGCACGCCTACTTTTTTGAGCTGACGCACAACCAGTGGACCGGCCTGTCGGACGTGCGGGCGGCCGACGACGCGCGCGACGCGCGATGGGTACCCATCTCCGAATTCCTGCACATGCAGGAGCGCATGTATGAAGACCATTACTTCATCGCGAATCATTTTCTTGGTGGCCTGGGCTTGCAGTAGTCCAGCCACTCTCCGCCCTGGTTGACGGGGCTAACTGTGAAAGGAGCTTTCACTCATGACAACCACTGCCAACCACTTCAAACCTCCGGCGCTCGGCCACAACCTGCTGCTGCGTACCGATTCCTACAAAGCCTCGCACTGGCTGCAATACCCACCCGGCACGCAAACGGTCTACAGCTATGTGGAATCGCGCGGCGGTGCGTTTCCCGCCACGGTGTTCTTCGGCATGCAGGCTTACCTGCGCGAGTACCTGAGCCAACCCATCACGTTTGACAACATTGACGAGGCCACCGCGGTGTTTGCCGCCCATGGCGTGCCGTTTAACCGCGCAGCCTGGCTGCGCCTGTTGGACAAACATGGCGGGCGTTTGCCCCTGCGCATCAAGGCCGTAGCAGAGGGCACGGTGGTACCCACGCGCAATGTGCTGGCCACGGTGGAGAACACCGACCCCGAGTTTTTCTGGCTCACCAGCTACCTGGAAACCGAAATCCTGCGCGCCATCTGGTACCCCACCACTGTGGCCACGCTGTCGGCCGCAGCCAAGGCCGTGATCCTGCGTTACCTGAACGCCACCAGCGACGACCCGCTGGGGCAGATCAGCTTCAAGCTGCACGACTTTGGCGCGCGCGGTGTCTCCAGCCTGGAAAGCGCGGCGCTGGGGGGCATGGCGCACTTGGTGAATTTCATGGGCACCGACACGGTGAGCGCGCTGGTGGCCGCGCGGCGCTACTACGACTGCGACATGGCGGGCTTTTCCATTCCTGCCGCCGAGCACAGCACCATCACCGGCTGGGGCCGCGAGCACGAGGCTGACGCCTATCGCAATATGCTGACCCAGTTTGGCAAACCCGGCGCATTGCTGGCTGTGGTGTCTGATAGCTATGACATTTACAACGCTTGCGACCAGATCTGGGGCGACGAACTCAAGCAAGCCGTGATCGATTCAGGTGCCACCGTGGTCATTCGCCCCGACTCCGGCCACCCGCCCGACGTGGTGCTACAGGTCGCCAACATCCTGGCCCGGCGCTTTGGCACCACCACCAATGGCAAGGGCTACCGTGTGTTGGATCACGTACGCATCATCCAGGGCGACGGCATCAATCTGGACATGCTGCGCCTGTGCCTGTCCAACCTTTACCACCACGGTTTTGCAGCCGACAACATTGCGTTTGGCATGGGCGGCGGCTTGCTGCAGCAGGTGCACCGCGACACCTTGCAGTTCGCCATGAAGTGCTCGGCCATTGCAGTGGGCGGTGCCTGGCGCGACGTGTACAAGCAACCGGTCGGCGACAGCGGCAAGGCCTCCAAGCGGGGCAAGCTGGCGCTGGTCAGGGATGCATCAGGCGTGTTGCACACAACGGCCACTAGCGGCACAGACGCAGATCAACTTCAGGTAGTGTTTGAGCAGGGCGAGATCGTCGGCCAGGAATCATTTGACGCAGTCCGGGCCCGGGCTGAAGCCGGGCTGGGGGCTTTCGCTGCTGTCGGTGCTTTGTAACTGTCGCCCGGCAAGCTCAGTCTTAGCGCATATTGCTATCGATAAAGTAGCACTTCGCCTTGCATTTACAAGGGCGAAGTGTCAATTCAATTAAAACCTATCGTGTGGCCGCAAAAATACCAGCCAGCGCGCCATCTGGCGTGAGGTAAGCGGCGGACAGCGTGGTGCGCAGGTCGTTCAAGGTGGCAATACCGCTGTAAGTGCGGGCAGCCTGGGCAACACAGGTCTCGGTCAGGCTGAGGTTGAACACCGCGATGTTGGCCGGGTGCAATGCAGCACTGCCCGTGTAGGTGCAACCCGCCGTGCTGGTTCCCGTGATGGCGCCGGTTGCCGAAATATCCAGCGTCAAACGAATGGCACCCGTGCCAAAACTGGCGTTCCAGCGACCCGCCACGGTGGCCTGGGTGGCACCGGTGTCAAAACTGGGGTTGTAGGTCAAGGCGTAGCCAGGGATTGGGGCTTGTGTGCTGGGTCCCGGAAAAGTGACGGTGGGCACCGTCAAGCTGGTCTTGGGCACAAAGCCACCGGTGATGCGGTAAGTGCTGGTGGTGGTGCCGGTGCTGGCAAATTGGTATGCCTGCCCTGCCACCGAGACGGCCTGGTTGACCACCGTGACCGTGCCGCGTGCCAGCGTGCTGATGGTGCTGGTACCTGCCACGGTGGTCGTGCCGGTTTGCAACACGGTCCAGGCCTGGCCTTCTGGCAAAAACACAGCCGATGCGGTGGTTTGCGCGTCCACCCGACCCGACCAGAAGCCTGCCGCGGCTTTGGGGTCGGTCGTGGGGGCGGGGGCTGGTGCAGGAGGAGCAGGGGTCGGCGCAGGGGGTGCCGGAGGCACGGGTGCCGGTGCCGGTGCGGAAGCAGCGGGTGCGGGTGCGGGCGCTGCGGGAGGCGTGGGTGCGGGCGCTGCGGGAGGCGTGGGTGCTGGCGGCGCGGGTGACACCGGCACGGGTGCTGGTGCGGGAACGGGTGCGGGACTGTCGCCGCCGCCGCCGCCGCAAGCCACCAGTGCTGCAAGAGTGGAAAGCTGGACGAGCTTCAAGGTGTTTTTCAGGTGTTTCATGGTTTTAGGCGCTCCGTGATAAGAGTGAAAGTACTATAAGTTTGGTAGCTGTTTGAGCAATATACACAAGGGCTGATGGCTCTTTTAGCATGTCTTTTCAGTTGGATGGCCTGATCGGGCACATCTACAAAACAACACTGTAACTGCGAGGCGTGATTTTTTACCATCACTGAGCATCTGTCCGTGGGTAACCCACCTTCGAACTCGCCTCGCCGCCAGGACGCACCGCCACCGCGCAATATTTGAATTCTGGAATCTTGCCAAACGGGTCCAGTGCGGCGTTGGTCAGCAAGTTGGCAGCCGCCTCATGGTAGGCAAACGGGATAAACACCGCGCCTTGCGGTGTGCCGTCGTCCCGCCGCAGATGAATTACAAGCTCTCCGCGGCGCGATTGCACCGTGACCACATCGCCCGCCTGCAGGCCTAGCGCGGACATGTCGTGACCACACATCGCAGCGGTGGCTAGCGGCTCGATGGCATCCAGCACGACGGCACGGCGCGTCATGCTGCCGGTGTGCCAGTGTTCCAGTTGCCGTCCAGTGATGAGTACGAACGGAAAAGTGGCATCGGGCCGCTCATCAGCAGGGATGATGTTGGCAGGCACCAGGTGCACGCGACCGTCGTCGGTGGGAAAGCGGTCCATAAACACGGTGGGCTGGCCGGGATCGTCGGCACTCAGGCAGGGGTAGGTCACGCTGGATTCGCGCTGCAGCCGCTCCCAGGTGATGCCACCGATGGCGGTGTGCATGGCTTGGCGCATTTCTTCATAAACCCTAGCCACCCCGGCATGTTCGCCTTCGTAGTTCCAGTGCAAGCCCATGCACTTCGCAATCTTTTGAATGATCCACAAATCTGGTTTTGCCTGCCCCGGAGGATCAATCGCTTGTTTGCCCAGCTGCACCATGCGGTCTGTGTTGCTGACGGTGCCGGTTTTCTCGGGCCAGGCAGTGGCAGGTAACACCACATCGGCCAGCCAGGCGGTTTCGGTCATGAAAATGTCTTGCACCACCAAATGTTCCAGGCTGGCAAGGGCACGGCGGGCATGGTTAAGGTCTGGGTCGCTCATCGCGGGGTTCTCACCCATGATGTACATGCCGCGAATCTTGTGCGGGTCGCTGTCCGGAGCCAGCGCTTTGTGCATGATTTCAACCACGGTATAGCCAGGCTCCGCATCCAGCTTCGTATTCCAGAAGTTCTCAAACCACGCATGCGCGGCCTTGTTGGTCACGCGCTGGTAGTTGGGAAACATCATCGGAATCAGCCCTGCGTCGCTGGCACCTTGCACATTGTTCTGACCACGCAATGGGTGCAACCCCGAACCGGGTTTGCCAATCTGCCCGGTGACGGTGCACAGCGCAATCAGGCAGCGGGCGTTGTCAGTTCCGTGCACGTGCTGGCTGATGCCCATTCCCCACAAAATCATGGCGGCTTTGGCATTTGCAAACGCACGCGCCACCTCGCGCAAGGTGGCTGCAGGAATGCCGCAAATCGGGGCCATGGCCTCGGGGCTGTAGCCTTGCACATTCAACCTCAACGCCTCGAAATTGCTAGCACGGTGAGCAATGAATTCATGGGCTACCAGCCCTTCTTCTATCACGGTGTAGATCAGTGCATTCAGCATGGCCACGTCGGTGTCGGCCCTGAACTGCAAGGTGCGCCAGGCGTGTTTGGCGATGTCGGTGATGCGCGGGTCGGCCAACACGATCTTCGCTCCGGCTTTGGCGGCGTTTTTCATCCAGGTGGCGGCTACCGGGTGGTTGGATGTGGGATTGGAGCCGATGACAAAGATGAGGTCTGAATGCGCCACGTCGTTGACCTGGTTGCTCACCGCGGCCGAGCCCACACCTTCCAGCAAGGCCGCCACACTGGAGGCGTGGCACAAGCGGGTGCAATGATCCACGTTGTTGCTGCCAAAACCAGTGCGCACCAATTTCTGGAACAGGTAGGCCTCTTCATTGCTGCCTTTGGCAGAGCCGAAACCGGCGAGGGACTTGGGGCCGTGGGCCTCGCGCAGGCTGCTGAGTTTTCCGCCCGTCAAAGCCAGCGCCTCTTCCCAAGTGGCTTCGCGGAACACGGTTGACCAGTCGGCGGTGTCGCGATTCAGGTGATTGAGCAATTCCGGGTCTTTGGCTACACCCACTTTGCGAATCAGCGGCACGGTCAGGCGCTGTGGGCTGTGTGCGTAGTCAAAACCAAAGCGGCCCTTCACGCACAAACGGCTGTGGTTGGCTGGGCCATCACGGCCGTCGACACTCACAATTTTGTTGTCTTTGACGTTGTAAGTCAGCAGGCAGCCCACACCGCAAAACGGGCAGACAGAATCGATTTTTTTATCGACGATTTGTGAGCCAACTTGTGTTTTGGGCATGAGCGCGCCGGTGGGGCAGGCCTGCACGCACTCCCCGCATGCCACGCAGGTGGACTCGCCCATCGCGTCGTCCAAATCGAACACGATCCTGCTGTGACTTCCGCGCAGCGCATAGCCGATCACGTCATTGACCTGCGCTTCGCGACAGGCGCGCACGCAGCGGTTGCACTGGATGCAGGCGTCCAGGTTGACGGCCATGGCGGGGTGGCTGATGTCTGACTTGGGTTGCTGGCGGCGCAGCGCCTTCAGAGCCGGACGGACGGTGACGTTGAGCTTGGTTGCCCATTGGCTGAGTTCGCCATGTTGGCCGATGGTTGGTGCGCTAAGGCCCTCACCCCTGCTCTCTCCCGCTTGCGGGAGAGGGTTAGGGTGAGGGTCTTTGCGCGCCAACCCATCCGTCCACTTGTGCCCCACCTCCGGCATGTCCGACAGCAGCATCTCCACCACCATCTTCTGACTCTTCAGGGCTCTTTCGCTGCGCGTTTGCACTTCCATGCCAGAGGCAACAGTCCGGCAGCAACTGGGTGCCAACACCCTCTCACCCTTGACCTCAACCACGCAAGCCCGACAGTTGCCGTCAGCACGCAGACCGTCTTGAAAGCACAGGTGCGGAATGTCAACCCCGTGGCGCTGGGCGGCTTTGAAAATGGTTTCGCCTTCATAGGCTTGTATGTGCTTGCCGTCCAGCGTCAGGTCAACCATCGCAGACTGGACTTCAATCAGGCGTGTGGGTGCGTTCATTTGAAATCCCAATCTCGTGAGAAAAGTATTTCTGCACGCAGCGCACCGGATTCGGCGCCGCCTGCCCCAGCCCGCAAATCGACGCGTCCACCATGACCTGGCTCAAATCGTCCAGGGTTTCGTTGTCCCACACCGGCGCTCCCATTAACGTCGCGGCTTTGGCCGTACCCACGCGACACGGCGTGCACTGGCCGCAGCTTTCATGCTCGAAGAAACGCATCATGTTCAACGCCGCATCGCGGGCTTTGTCTTGCTGGCCGAGCACGATGATCGCAGCACTTCCGATAAAGCACCCATACGGCTGCAGGGTGTCAAAGTCCAGCGGAATCCGGTTCAGGCTGGCGGGCAATATGCCGCCGGATGCGCCGCCCGGCAAATAGGCATACAGGCTATGACCGTCGGCCATGCCACCGCAAAACTCGTCAATCAACTCTTGCACGGTGATGCCTGCCGGGGCAAGCTTCACACCCGGGTTTTTCACCCGGCCACTCACGCTGAAGCTGCGCAGGCCTTTGCGGCCATGGCGGCCTTGGGACGAGAACCAGTCGGCCCCTTTCTCCACGATTTCGCGTACCCAGTACAAGGTTTCAAAGTTGTGTTGCAGCGTGGGCTGACCAAACAAGCCTGCTTGCGCGATGTAGGGCGGGCGCATGCGGGGCTCGCCGCGTTTGCCCTCGATGCTTTCGATCATGGCCGACTCTTCTCCGCAGATGTACGCACCCGCGCCGCGGCGCAGCTCGATATGCGGAAGCTTGAAAGGTGCTGGATAAGGCGGATGGGTCTTCAACTTGCGCAGCTCTATCGCCAGCATCTTGCGGCAGTCGTGGTACTCGTCGCGCAGGTAGATGTAGATCGCGTCAACGCCCGCCAGCTGCGCAGCAATCAGCATGCCTTCCAGAAAACGGTGGGGGTCACGCTCCAGATAGGTACGGTCTTTGAAAGTGCCGGGCTCGCCTTCGTCGATGTTGATCGCCAACAGTTTGGGACCTGGCTGCTCGCGCACGATGCGCCACTTGCGTCCGGCGGGAAAACCTGCGCCGCCCAGGCCACGCAAGCCCGAGTCTTCCATGGTCTTCAGCAAAGATTCTGCATCGCGCTGCCCCCGTGCTACGGCAACTGCCAGGGCGTAGCCACCTTTTGCACAGTACGCGTCAAACGCTATTAATTCAGTAGCTGCTTGAGCAGTATTTAAAAGGGCTAGTGGCACTTTCGACTCTAAAAAGAGGCTTTCCACGGTTGCATGGCCCACCGCGCGCTGCGCCACCTGCGCAGCCGGTGCCTGCTCGCACCGGCCAAGGCAGGGCGCGGGGATCACACGCACGTCAGCCGCGCCCAGCAGCGCGGGCAAACGCGCTAACAGCTCTTGCGCACCAGCCATCTCACAAGGCAGGCCGTCACACACGCGAATGGTCAGGGCGGCTGGTTTTCCATTACCTTTTCCGTCACCTTTGACCACCTCGAAGTGGTGATAAAAAGTGGCCACCTCATAAACCTGCGCCATGGGCAAATTCATCAAAACCGCCAGCGCCACCAGGTGCCGGTCATGCAGACAGCGGTATGCGTCCTGCAACTGGTGCAGGTGCTCAATTAACAAGTCAGAACGGTAGCCTTCGCCTTGGTTGGGGCGCGGCCCGATCAGGCTTTGCACTTCCTGCAGCGACACCTCATCGGCTTGTCGACCCTTCAGTTTGCTTTTGCTGCGGATGCGCTCCCGCAATTCATCGGGAGTGCCCAGTACCACCGGTTTCTGGATTGTGTTCATGCCATCAAGCGTTCGTGGTGAAACTGCAAATGATCCTGCATGAAGCTGCTGATGAAGTAGTAGCCATGGTCGTAGCCCGCATGGCGGCGCAGGGTCAGCGGCTGCTTTGCTTGCTGGCAGGCGACATCAAAGTGGGCGGGCAATAACTGGTCGGCCAGAAACTTGTCGGCCAGACCCTGGTCGATGAGGATGCCCAGCGGGTACGGCGTCGTTGACTTGTGCATGAGCGCACTGGCGTCGTGCTGTGCCCAAGCCACGCGGTCATCGGCCAGATACCCGGTAAAGGCTTTGTGGCCCCACGCGCATTGCGTGGGCGCACAGACCGGGGCAAAAGCAGACAGTGTTTTAAACACGCCAGGGTGCTTCAAAGCCAGCGTTAGCGCCCCATGCCCGCCCATGGAATGACCAAAAATGCCCAGGCGCTGGGGGTCCGCGCCCAGCTGTGCAGCAATGCCGCACAACTCGTGCACCACGTAGTCTTCCATGCGGAAATGTGTGGCCCACGGCGCTGCTGTGGCGTTCACGTAAAAGCCCGCACCCGCTCCAAAGTCCCAGTCTTTAGCCTCATCGGCGATGCCGGTGCCGCGCGGGCTGGTGTCGGGGGAAATCAGCATCAAACCCAGCTGCGCTGCCAGTCGCTGCGCACCGGCTTTGACCGGAAAGGTTTCTTCGTTGCAAGTCAGTCCGGCCAGGTAGATCAAGGCGGGCTTGGGCTGCGCATCCACGAGCGGCGGGCTGAACACTGAAAACCGCATCGGCAGGCCAATGGTGGCCGATGCATGGCGATAAAAGCGTTGCACACCGCCAAAGCAGGCATGCTCGCTGAGCAGTTCCAAGGGTATTTTCATGGTGGCTGGATTTTTATCAAATGCAATTGCAGAAGTTCGTCAGCGCCCGCCGGGTCACATAATAATGCTCAAATTTGAGCAGCATGCTCACCCAGTGCGCTCAAGCAGCTATTGAATCAATAGCATTCAAGTTATCAACTCCCGTGGATTTTTCGCATGCAATCTGAGTTGGGCAAGGCCCTTGCCGCTTACCGATGGGCCTTTATCGCCCTGGCCGCCTTTTCACTGGTCATCAACCTGCTGGGCCTGGTGCCCTCGCTGTACATGCTGCAGTTATATGACCGGGTGCTGGCCAGCCGCAACCTGGGTACCTTATGGGCCATCAGCGGCATTGCCATTGGCCTAATTTTGTTGCTGGCGCTGCTGGAAGCCGTGCGCAGCCGCATTTTGGTGCGGCTGGGCAACCGGCTGGATCACAACCTGAACCAGCGCATTTTTGGGGCCAACTTCAATCAACTCCTTAAAGACGGTGGCGGAAACCCTGTGCAGGCGCTGACCGATTTCACCCAGGTGCGCCAATTCATCACCGGCCCCGCTGCCGCCTACTTCGACCTGCCTTGGGCACCCATCTACCTGATTGCCTGCTTTCTGCTGCACCCAGTGCTGGGCTGGGTGGCGGTGTTTGGGCTGGTGGTGTCCATCACGCTCGGGTTTATTTCCTCGCGCATGACCGAGCCGGTGTTGTCAAAGGCGCAGGCCACGGGTGCGCAGGCCAACAACTTTGCCGCCAATCAGCTGCGCAATGCCGAGGTGATGACGGCCATGGGCATGGTGGGCAACATCCGCGCCCACTGGCACCGCATGCACCACCAAATGATGGCGCACCAGTCGCAGGCGTCTGACCGGGCGGCCTCTTTGCAGTCATTGAGTAAAAACTTCCGCATCGGCATGCAATCAGTCATCCTCGGCGCGGGGGCTTATCTGGTGATTGAGGGCACGGCAACGCCCGG
>JAYUXO010000377.1:0-3014 GCA_043753505.1 Comamonadaceae bacterium | reverse complement strand
GGGGCTGCAAGCTCAATAGCCTGAACCAGGGCACTGCCAATCAAACTGCCTGTTACCGCAATAGCCGCAGCGGTCGGCAAGACCGGTTCTGCGGGTTCTGCGGGTTCTGCGATCGGTGCGGGTGCTACGACAACAGGGTGAGGTTTTTTCTTAAAAAAGCTGAACATTAGGGCCGTTCATAGAATCTAGCCATTCTATGAAACACACCCTCAAGCGCTGGTTGGGCGCTTTTTTGTTGGCCATGCCGCTTGCGGGCATCAGTCAATCCACCACCTCCCCTGTTACCCCGGTTATTTCCTCCCTGAAACCCTTCGAGCAATTCACGCTGGCCAATGGACTGACGGTCATCGTCAAACCGGACCGGCGTGCGCCCACAGCTGTGCACATGCTTTGGGTGCGCGTGGGGGCCGTGGACGAGGTGGATGGCACCAGCGGCGTGGCCCATGTGTTGGAGCACATGCTGTTCAAGGGCTCGCGTGATGTGAAGCCAGGCGAGTTCTCGCGCCGGGTGGCGGCGTTGGGCGGTCAGGAAAATGCGTTCACAGCGCGTGACTACACCGGCTATTTCCAGCAAATTCCGGCCAGCCGCCTGGAAGACGTGATGAAGCTGGAGGCGGACCGGTTTGCCAACAACCTGTGGCCCGACGAAGAGTTTGTCAAAGAGCTGGAAGTGGTCAAAGAAGAGCGCCGCCTGCGCACCGACGATTCGCCGCGCGCCCAGCTGTTCGAACAGATGAATGCCACGATTTTCCAGGCCTCTCCCTACCGCCGCCCCATCATCGGCTGGATGAGCGACCTGGACGCCATGACGCCGCAAGACGCACGCGATTTTTACCGCCAGTGGTACATGCCAGCCAACGCCGCCGTGGTGGTGGCAGGGGATGTGGACGTAGCCCAAGTGCGTGCCCTGGCGGAAAAATACTATGGCGGCATTCCCGCGCGCCCGGTGCCTGCGCGCAAGCCGCGCGAGGAACCGCTGCAAGCAGGCATTCGCAACATCGATTTCAAGGCCCCGGCCAGCCAGGCGCTGGTGGCGCTCGCATTCAAAGTGCCGCAAATCACCTCGTTTGAGCTGTCACCTTCACGTGACGCCGAAGCTGATGAGGCGTTGGCACTTACGGTGCTGGCTGCCGTGCTGGACGGCTACGACGGTGCCCGCCTGGCCCGTGCACTCACCCAGGGGCCAGACCGCCTGGCTGACAGTGCCGATGCCTGGAATGGCCTGTGGGGTCGAGGCCCGCAAGTCTTCAGCCTGGCCGCTGTACCCGCACCGGGCAAAACACCCGAGCAACTGCAAACTGCGTTGCGTGCCGAAGTGGCCAAAATTGCCAAAGATGGCATCAGCCCCGCCGAGTTGGCGCGGGTGAAAACCCAGTGGGTGGCTGGCGAGGTTTACAAGCTCGATTCGGTGATGAATCAAGCCCGCGAATTGGGTAGCTACTGGGCTTTAGGCCTGCCGCTGGACGCTGGCGAGCGCTTGATCGCGCGGCTGCGCGCCGTGACGGCTGCGCAGGTCCAAGCGGTGGCCGGTAAATATTTTGGCGACGACCAATTGACCGTGGCCACCCTGCGCCCGCAACCCCTGGACCCCAATCGAGCGCCACGCAAGCGTGCAACAGGTGGGAGACATTGAGATGATCGCTATTAAAACGATAGCTGCTCGAGCAGTATTTACATGGGCTATTGCCCTTTTTTGCATAAATTCGCCAGCCACCAGCTTGCCGATTGAAAAATGGACCTTACCCAGCGGCGCACAGGTTTTTCTGGTGCAAAGCCCCGGTTTGCCCATGGTCGACGTGCAGGTGGACTTTGACGCAGGTGGCCGCCGTGACAGCCCAGCCCAGGCCGGGCTGGCCAGCGTGACGGCGGCCATGCTCTCGCGTGGCGTGGCCGCCGTGAAAGGTGCACCGGCGCTGGACGAAAACCAACTGGGCGAGGCCTGGGCCGACCTGGGAGCCAGTTTTTCCGCCGATGCGGGCACGGACCGACTGAGCGCCCGGTTGCGATCCTTGAGCTACCCCGACCTGCTGCCCCAAGCGGTGGCCCTGGCCGCTCGCCAACTGGGCCAACCGGCCTTTCCAGCCGACATCTGGCAGCGCGAACGCGAGCGCCTGGGCGCACAAATTCGCGAGGCCAACACCCAGCCCGCCACACTAGCCGCACGGGCGTTCGGTCAAGCGGTCTACGGCAGCCACCCCTACGGTTTTGAGACCACACAAGAGACGCTGGCGCGCATTGAAGTGGCCGACCTGCGCCGCCACCACAGCCTGCTGTTGCCCTGCCGCGCACGCATCAGCATCGTGGGTAATGTGAACCGCGCGCAGGCTGAAACCTTGGCCAATCGGTTGTTGGGTCAACTTCCGGAATCTGACACTTGCCCTGCGCTGCCCGAGGTTTCCGAGGTGATGCCACTGGATGCCGCCGCACAGCGCAGCATTCCCTTCGACTCGGCCCAGGCCCATGTATTTGTAGGCCAGCCCGGCTTCAAGCGCAACGACCCCGACTTTTTTGCGCTGTCGCTGGTGGGCAACTATGTGCTGGGTGGTGGAGGCTTCGTTTCTCGCCTGACCGAACAGGTGCGTGAAAAACGTGGTTTGAGCTACAGCGTGTACAGCTATTTCGCCCCCGGCCGCCACGCGGGCGCCTTCACGGTCGGCCTGCAAACCCGTCCCGACCAGGCCAAGCAAGCCGTTGACGTGGTTCAACAAGTACTGGCTGACTTTGTGGCCAACGGCCCCACCGAGGCCGAGCTAAAAGCCGCCAAAGACAACCTGATCGGCGGCTTCGCCCTGCGTATCGACAGCAACCGAAAACTGCTGGACAACGTGGCCAACATCGCGTGGAACGACCTGCCGCTGGACTACCTGGCCACCTGGGCCGGCCGGGTGGAGAAGGTCACCGCTGCCGATGTGAAAGCCGCGTTTGCACGCAAGCTGCAGCCGGGCAAGATGGTGACGGTGGTGGTGGGTGGGCAATAAAAGGCACTTCGCAGACCTCCTCAATCGGCTAGTCTT
>JAYUXO010000376.1:0-3017 GCA_043753505.1 Comamonadaceae bacterium | reverse complement strand
CCGCGCGGGCCCGATCCAACCTGAACGAGGGCGGCACCGCCACTTGCGCCAGCAATTGCCCGTCGGCATCCAGCGCGCGCAAGGCAGCTGTCGGGTTTTCCTCGTCAGGCTCAATGTCCAGCGCCACCGTGAAACGCTCACCCTGGTGCGTCAGATCGATTTCCCGGTGCAGCGTGGCGTGCAGTTGCTGCTCGTGCCGGCGCACAAATTCGTGGGCAGTTTTGACCAGGGTGTTGAAGGCCGACACATCCAGGGGCTTGGGGTTTTTCTTGTCGCGTCCCATGGTCCAGGGGCCAATCAGTGCGGGCTCGGTCTGGCCATCGGGCGTCATGGCGACGGCCCAGCCGTCGTCATCGTCGTTTTTGACGACGCGGGCTGTCCAGCCGTTGTCACGCCACAGGCGGGGTTGGTTGATTTTGTCGTCTTGAAAGTCGATGTCGGTCATGTGGGGTGTGCGTGGTTACGATCCATGGTGCTTCGAGTCGACAACAGTACAACATGAAGGAACACGCACCATGGGCGCGCAATGGAAAGCAAAAGGCAAGGAACTGGCAGCCAACGCCAGGGGCAAACTGTTTGGCCGTCTGGCCAAAGACATCATGGTGGCCGCGCGCAGCGGGGCAGACCCGGCTGTAAACTCCAAGCTGCGTCTGGTGGTGGAGCAGGCCCGCAAAGTGTCCATGCCCAAAGAAACCCTGGAGCGCGCGATCAAAAAGGGGGCTGGTTTAACAGGCGAGGTGGTGCATTTCGAGCACGTGATGTACGAAGGCTTTGCGCCCCACCGCGTGGCGGTGATGGTCGAATGCCTGACCGACAACCTGAACCGCACCGCGCCCGAAATGCGGGTGCTGTTCAGAAAAGGACAGCTGGGCACCTCGGGCTCGGTGGCCTGGGACTTTGCCCACGTGGGGTTGATTGAGGCGGAGCACACCGCTGCAACAGGCGGCGACCCTGAGCTGGCTGCCATTGAAGCTGGCGCACAAGACTTTGAACCGGGCGAAGAAGACGGGGTGACGGTGTTCATCACCGACGCCACCGACCTGGACCTGGTCAGCCGCGCCCTGCCCGCGCAAGGCTTCAAGGTGCTGTCAGCCAAGCTGGGTTACAAGCCCAAAAACCCGATTGATCCGGCCAGCCTGGGCGCGAGCGATCTGGAAGAGGTGGAGGCGTTTCTAGCCGCCATCGACGGTAACGACGATGTGCAAAACGTATACGTAGGCCTGGCTGGTTAAGGCACTCAAGCTCAGGGCACTTCGCGCACTGAAAACATCGCTGCACCAAAAGGATCCTGGCAACCCGCAATTCCCAATGCTGTGGGTGTGGTGCAAGGGGAATCCTTATTGGACGTTGACAAAAACACACCCAGCGCCGCCCGGCCGCTGGCATCGTTGAGCGAGACCATGAAAGGTCCATCCCGGCTGGCGGTCAGGTTGGTCAGGTCGCGCGGGGTGTCGGTCACCACCACCAGCAGGCTGTTGACACCGGGCGGCCCGCCAGCCACCACGCGCCAGTTGGGCCGGGGCAGTGCCAGCGGCTTGCCTGTGGCGATGCGGTTGTTGCTGTCCAGTTCATTGGGGAACAGCAGTTGCAAGGTTTTGTTGTCTGAACTGGCCAAAGCCACATAAACATAACCGGCACGGTCCGCACTCACCACAAAACCCAGCGCATCTTTGCCAATGCGCAAAGCGTCTTTTTTCAACTCTACCGACACTTGACGAGCCGGTTCACGCAGTGCGTAAATGTTCTGGAGGGACTGCGTGCCGGTTAGAGGCAAAGCGGGTGGCGCTGCGGGCTTGCTGGGTGCGAGGGCTGCAGGAGGTGCCGGAGCTGACGCCGGCGCCTGGTCCATCGGAACTATCTGAGTCGCTACAGCAATTGGTACAGGCTGAACTGGTCGGCTGGTAAACCACCATACGGCAGCCAAAGCTATCAATCCAACCGCCCCAATCGCAAAGACCATCATCAACCTTGCTGGTGCGGGTGTCTGCGCCAGCCCAGGCATGGGTCTGGCAAACGGCTGCGCGCCACTGGGTGGCAAGGGGTTACCCGGCAAGCGCGTGACGTCCACGTCGCCCAGGTCGGCTGCTACGGGTACTGGTGGCAGACTGGAGGCACCGGTCTGGCCAAAACGATAGCTGGGCAGCGTTACGCTGGCTTCCAGCGACACGCCGCTGGCCTCGTGCAAAGCCATGGCAAATTCTGTCGCCGTAGCAAACCGCTGCGCCCGATCTTTGGCAAGCGCACGCGTCATCACCACATCGATTGCCGCCGGTAAATCAGCGTTCAGTGAGGTGGGTGCTGCAGGTTGGTGCGTGACGATCTGGTGAACGATCGTGAACAGGTTGTTCCCATCAAAAGGACTCTGACCCGTGAGCAACTGGTACAGCACCACGCCCGCCGAAAACAGGTCGGACCGGCCATCGACCTTCAGACCTTGCGTTTGCTCGGGCGACATGTACTTGGGCGTCCCAATCAAGCCGCCCTGCGTGCGCGTGGCCTCGCCAGAGTCCTGCATGCGGGCCACACCAAAATCGCCCAATTTCACACGCCCGCCCGGCTCCACAATCAGGTTGGCCGGCTTGATGTCGCGGTGCACCACGCCGCAGGCATGGGCGTAGTCCAGCGCAGCCAACAGGTCACGCATGATGCGCAGTGCGTCGGCCAGGGTGTAGCGCACGCCCGCGTCCATGTGCTCTTTCAGGTCTTTGCCCTGAATGAATTCCATCACCAGAAACGCCATGTCACCATCACGGTCCGAGTCGTAGACGCTGACGATGTTGGGGTGCTGCAAACGCGCCGCAGAGCGCGCCTCAATGCGAAAACGTGCTTCGTATTCTGCCGCAGCCTCTTCCGACAGGTTTTCGACTTTGACTGTCTTGATCGCTACGCGGCGGTCCAGGTTGGGGTCGCGCCCCTCGTACACGATGCCCATCGCACCTTTGCCCAGCACGCGAACCAGCTCATAACGGCCCAGCTTTTTCAGGCTCACAGACAGGTACCGGGTATCCGCATTGGTA
>JAYUXO010000375.1:0-3020 GCA_043753505.1 Comamonadaceae bacterium | reverse complement strand
TGCCCGTCATGCCTTCCACGCCTGCCACCTTGCTGGGCACTTTAAAGGTGCGCTGCATGGCACCCAGCACACGGTCAAAAGGCGTACCTTCTTGTGTGGCGGAAGTGAAGTACACGCCGCGCAGCAACGGCTGCTCGTTAAATTTGGACTCGGCAAATACCGAGGCCAGCAAACGCCCGATCACATCGCGCAGGCCTGACAGCTGCTGCGGCAGCGCGTAAGCCAGTGCGCGACGCGACAGGTCAGGCTCGGCCAGCAGGCGCTCGTGCATGCCGGCGTTCAGCCGTTGGTAGAGCAGGTCAAATTCCTGGTTGAAATGCTCCCGCACCGCGATGGTGGTGGTGTCTTTGGGGTTGTAGGGCAAGGTAAAGCCCCAGACCTGCGCGCGCTCTTCGCGTGAGCAGTTCAAAAAATACTCCTGGAAGCCGGAGAGCAAATCGGCCTTGGTGACCAGCACATACACCGGGAACTGCACGCCCAGGCCGTCGCGCAGCTCGGCCAGCCGCGCTTTCAGCGTGGCGGCATGCACTTCACGCTCTTGCGCCGACATTTGCAGCAAGTCAGACACAGACAGTGTGAGCATCACGCCATTCAGCGGCTGGCGCGGGCGAAATTTCCTGAGCAGACCCATGAAACCGGCCCACTCCGCTTTGTCGACCGACTGGTTGCTTTCCTGGGTGGTGTAGCGACCGGCGGTGTCAATCAGCACCGCTTCGTTGGTAAACCACCAGTCGCAGTTGCGCGTGCCGCCCACACCGCGTATGGCGGCTTTGCCGAATTGCTCGGCCAGTGGAAACGTCAGTCCCGCGTTCACCAGCGCGGTGGTTTTGCCGGAACCTGGCGCGCCGATGAAGGCGTACCAGGGCAGTTGATACACATACTGGTTGGACAGGCTGGACAGCACGCCGCCTTTTTCGTTGGCTGAAAAACGCGTTTTCTTCAGCACATCGGCAGCTTCCTTGAAGCGGCGGCCCAGCTCGGCCACTTCCTCGCTTCCAGCCGTCTGGCCTTCGCCAGGTTTGCTTTGCATCTTGGCCAGTTGGCTGAGCAGCGCGTCGTTCATGTTGCGCTGGCGCCACCAGCGAATCAGCACCCGGATGAGGTACAGAAGCCAGATGACGGCAATGACGGTCCAGCGAATCCACTCAGGGCCTAGCGGGGCCATCTTGGCGTTGGACACCGATATCGCGACCAGCGGCCCGACGTACCAGATCAGCAGGGACAGCAGCAGCAGGAAAAAGATGGTCAGCGTGGTTCGGTTGATGAAGTAACCGAAAAAACGGCGGATGGAAGAAAACATGGCCCGTTGTCCTTTTCCGTGGTTCTATTGTTTGACCGGAGCGGCCGTGATTTCACGGTCGCGCTCTTGCGGTGAGAGCAGCAAGGTCACTTCCACGCGCCGGTTGCGTGAGCGGTTCTCCGCGGTGTCGTTGGGCACCACCGGGTCGGAGTCGGCGCGGCCCTGAGCACGCGTGCGATTTTTAGAGGTCAGGCGCTGCTCCACGATGCTGCGCACCGTGTCTGCACGCGCCTGCGATAGCTCGTAGTTGGACGGGAAGCGGCCGGAGCGAATGGGCACGTTATCGGTGTAGCCCGTGACCAGCACTGAGCCGCTCACCGTGTTGAGGGCATCAGCCACGCGCGAGAGCACGGGCAGGTAGCGCGACTTGACGTCGGTGGAGCCCGAGTCAAACAAACCGTCGCCGCGCAGGACGACGACGCTGCGGTCAGCTTCATCGCGCACGGTAACCAGGCCTTCGCGCACCTCGGGTTCCAGAAACTGCGCAAAGCGCTTGACCGGCGCGGGCTGCACCACTGCCGCTTGTGCTTTAGCCAGGCGTATGCCCGCGATGGTGCTGAACACCTCGCTGGATTTGCCTGCCAGCAGGAATGAATACAGAAAATAAATAGCGGCCAACAGCAGCACGGTGACACCGGCCGCAATCCACATCGGCAAAAAGCCCCATTTGGCTTTGCCGTCGGTTGTCGCGCCTTTCCAGTGCAGCGACAACGGTTTGGCGAACTCGCCGCGCGCGCCGTGGATGATTTCCACCAGACGCCTGCGCAAGGTGTCCAGCTGCGTACGGCCGTTGTCCACCACGCCGAAGCGGCCTTCAAAACCCAGGGCAATACACACGGCCATCATCTCGATCAGGTCGATGTGTTTTTTGGGGTCTTGCACCAGCCGCGCCAGCACCTGGAAAAATTTCTCTCCGCCCCAGGTTTCGTTGTGAAACGTCACCAGCAGGCTGTGGCGTGACCACGCACCGCCGCCGCCCCACGGGGTTTTGGCAGCGGTTTCGTCCAGCGCGGTGCACAGGGCATAGCGCGCACCAATCACGGTTTCAGGCGGCACCAGCGCCTCACGCGCGCGGCGCTCGAACAGCTGGATTTGCTCAACCAGGTAGTTGCGCAGCTGGGCCGGGTCGGGGTGGTGCGGCATCACGCGTATTTGCGGAATGATGTTGAGCAGTGGGTTGGCAGCGACGGCCAACGGGTTGGAGCCGCTTTGAATTTCCGGCAGATCGGCTGCGAGTGCCGGGCCTGCCAGCACCGAGGCCAATGGTTTGGCAGCCTGGGGTGCGGGCGCAGGCGGCGCGGCCTGCGCGGCAAACAGTGCAAACGGGTCGAGGTTGGCCGCCGATGGCGCAGGTGGGGGATTGACGGGTGTATTCATGGTCTGCCTAGAGGCCTCTTTATGTACGGATAGCCCAGAATTCAAGCTTCAGCCCTGGAAAATCGCCAGCGATGTGCATGGCCAAGCCACCGGAGCGCTCCAGGCCGCGCCAGAACTCACTGCTGGTGTCCAACTCGAAATAGTTGTTGCCGGCGTGGTACGGAATCTGGCGCGGGGCCACCGGCAGAGGACGCAGGCCGACGCCGGGTAAATGCAGGTTGACCAGGTCGCGGATTTTTTCCACCGGTCCAATCTTGACTTGTGAGGGGAACTGTTTTCGCACCGTCTCTCCCGGCAAATCGGCGGCCACCGCCAGCACAAACGTGGCGGTTTTGATCAGGTC
>JAYUXO010000374.1:0-18387 GCA_043753505.1 Comamonadaceae bacterium | reverse complement strand
ATACTTGTAGTGGGCAATCCAGACCTTGGTCGTGCGGAGTGGGCCTTGCCAGGGTCAGAGCGTGAAGTTCTTGCGTTGGCCGACTTGTACGACCAGGCCGTTGTTGCTGTCCAGAAAGAAGCAACCAAAACGCGGCTGAAAGAAATCGCACCCGGCGCAGATGTGGTGCATGTGGCGGCCCACGCCGTGATTGACGAGGTTGATCCCATGTACTCATTGATCAAATTGGCAACCGGAGGGCAAGTGGGAACGCTAGCTGCCATGGGCTCTGATATGGAGGCCCGTGAACTGGCAGCGTTGGACTTGTCACGTGCGCGTGTGGTGTCGCTCTCGGCTTGCAACAGCGGTTTAGGTACTGTGGCTCAGGGAGACGAATTTATGGGTTTCAAGCGTGCATTGTTTGCCGCAGGTGCACGCAGCGCATTGGTATCACTCTGGCCGGTGGACGATATAGCCACCGAGCTATTGATGACGCAGCTCCATCGGGGATGGAAGACGAGTACGCTGGTCAATGCGATGCGCGCCGCTCAAATCAAAGTGCTGGAGCAGACGAAGTACGCTCATCCCTATTACTGGGCGCCGTTCACGTTGGTAGGCGATCCGGGCTGAGTTGCATTCTGGCTAAAACCCCAACGCGGCAATACCGGCCTTGGCAATCTGCGCGTCTTCCGCTGATTTCACGCCACTGACACCCACCGCACCCAGACACTGCCCGTCCTTCAGGATCGGCACGCCGCCTTCCAGCAAGCCCTTCACGTCAGGCGCGCTCAAAAACGACATGCGCCCACCGTTGATGACGTCTTCATACACTTTGCTCTCCCGGCGGCCCAATGCAGCCGTGTTCGCCTTGGCAGGGGCAATGTGGGCAGAAATCGCCGGTGCGCCGTCCAGCCGCTGCAGCCACAGCAGGTGCCCGCCGTCGTCCACGACGGCAATCGTCACGGCCCAATTGTTTTTCAGGGCTTCGACTTCGGCGGCAACAGCGATGGCTTTGATGTCAACGAGCTCGAGAAAAGCTTTGTTTTTCATGATGGAAGCGTGTAGTTGGGGTTTGTTCAAAAAGAAAGCCGGGAGGATAGCGCGGGCATTGCTTGCAATTTTTGAATCAACCCTAAAATCTGTGCTGTCCGCGCTCTTGCGGTATTCGTGAAGGACTTTTAGCAATGATCGACAACACCCACGTTCTGGACCATGCCCAAGCCGGGTCCGTTCAGCGCAACAAAGTACTGCGCAACACGTATTGGCTTCTCGCCCTGAGCATGCTGCCCACTGTTCTGGGCGCTTATGTCGGCGTGACCACGGGCATCGTCAACGGCTTGTCAGGCGGCATCGGCCTGATCGTATTTCTGGCTGGCGCATTCGGTTTCATGTTTGCCATTGAAAAAACCAAAAACTCGGCAGCGGGCGTTCCCGTGCTGCTCGCATTTACTTTCTTCATGGGGTTGATGCTGTCGCGCCTGATTTCCATGGTGCTAGGCTTCAAAAACGGCCCCAGCTTGATCATGACGGCCTTCGGCGGCACGGCCGGTGTGTTTTTCGTGATGGCCAGTCTGGCCAGCGTGATCAAGCGTGACCTGTCAGGCATGGGCAAGTGGCTGTTTGTGGGTGCGCTGGCCATCATGATTGGCGGCATCATCAACGTGTTTGTCGGCTCCAGCGCCATGATGATGGCCATCAGCGTGATGGCGATTGGCATTTTCAGCGCTTACATGCTGTATGACCTGAAACAAATCATGGACGGCGGTGAAACCAACTACATCAGCGCCACCCTGGCCCTGTACTTGGACATTTTCAACGTGTTTCAAGCCTTGCTGGCCTTGTTGGGCCTGGCGGGCGGCGAACGCGAGTAAGCGGTTTGACGATCAACACAAAGGGCCCTCGGGCCCTTTTTTTGTGCAGTGTCGAAAACGGGGGCAGGAGGCACAAATCGCAGAAGTTATCCAGAAATCGCAAAAAAATCAAACCGCTTCTTCTGCGACTTCTGCGTGGTTTCTGCAAACTCTGCGTCCTTGTCCCCCAAACTTAAACATCCAACTCAAACACCGCCATGCTTTCCACGTGCGCCGTGTGCGGGAACATGTTCACCACGCCGGCGTGCGTGCACCGGTAGCCGGCCTGGTGCACCAGCAGGCCTGCATCGCGCGCCAGGGTCGCGGGGTTACAGCTGACGTAGACGATGCGTTGTGGCGGTGTCCACTGACCGCAGGAACCGGGCTGTTGGCGCAGGTCGGGTTGCTCGTGCAGGTCGACCAGAGCCTTGGCAAGCGCGAACGCACCCTCGCGCGGGGGGTCGACCAGCCACTTGTCGGCCACGCCGTCTTGCATCAGTAACTGCGGTGTCATGTCGAATAAATTTCTTGCTACGAAATTAGTAGCTGCTTGAGCAGTATTTACATGGGCTGAAGGCTCATTTCGTTCAAAATTGAGCTTGAAATTGAATTGCGCACGGGCCACCAGCGCCTCGCTGCCCTCAATGCCCAGCACCTCACGGGCTTGCGTGGCCAGCGGCAGGGTGAAGTTGCCCAGGCCGCAAAACCAGTCGATCACGCGCTCGGTTTTTTGCGCGTCCAACAAACGCAGTGCGCGCGAGACCAGCACGCGGTTAATTTGCGGGTTGACCTGCGTGAAATCGGTCGGTTTAAACGGCATGGTGACGCCAAATTCGGGGAGGGCATAGGCCAGCTGTTGACCACCTTCGTCCAATAGCTGCACCGTCTCTGGCCCCTTGGACTGCAGCCACCACTGCACGCCGGGGTGTGTCGTCGCAAACGCGCGCAGCCGGTCTTTGTCTGCGGCGCTGAGCGGCTCCAGGTGGCGCAGCACCCACGCAATCGTGCCGGTAACCGCTTGGTCAGCATCGCCGCAAAGGTCGCCACACGCCAGCTCCAGTTGCGGGCAGGTCTCACGCGCGTCCATGGAGCCGATCAACTCGCGCAGCGGCATCAACATGGCGTCGACCTGGGGGTGGAGCACAGGGCACTGCTGCATGTCGGCCACATAGCGGCTTTTGCGTTCGTGAAAGCCCACCAGCACCACGCCCTTTTTCACCACATAGCGCACCGACAATCGGGCCCGGTAGCGGTAGCCCCAGGCGGGGCCTTCAATGGGCCGCAGCAACATGTCAGCTTTGACTTTCCCCAGGTGCCATAAGTTATCTTCCAGCACCCGTTGCTTGACGGCTATCTGCGCGCCCACATGCAGGTGCTGCATCTTGCAGCCGCCACAGGCACCCGTGTGCAAACCGAAATGCGGGCAACCAGGTTTGACGCGTTGCGACGATTCACTGTGAATGGCGGTGACCACGCCCGCTTCCCAGTTGCTTTTTTTGCGGTGCACGCTGGTGGACACAACCTCGAAAGGCAGCGCGCCTTCGATAAACACCACTTTGCCGTCGGGCCGGTGCGCAATGCCCTGGGCTTCAATGTCCAACGATTCGACGTGCAGCCAGCCCTCTGGCAGGATGGCGGTTTCTTGTTCTGGATTCATCAGGGCATTGTCTCAGGCCCCCATCAGCGGCTGGCCATCTGATAGATTTTCGGCTCAGTTCCCGGCAGCGTCCAGACCCCAGCCAGACCAGCGCACCCGCTCAACCAGCGCCATGTGCGGCACCGTGAGCGCGGCCAGCGCCACAAAAAACAGTTGCACCGCGCGCTGGTCAACCGTGGTTTGCGGCGACAGCATTTGCAGCGCCAGCCAGGCGATGGCCACCAACACACCCAAGCCCAGCAGCGGCCAGACGACCGCCTTGACCAGCGTGCGCAGCGTGACCTGCGCGTAGTGCTGGCTGCGCAGCGTATGGCGCGCGCTGTGCATCAAACAAAAGTACAGCGTAAAGCCAAATAGCGGTGTAGCCCATGTAAATACTGCTCCAACAGCTATTATTTCAATAGCAGTTGAGCGATCGCTACGTGCCAGCCAAGCTGCACTGACGATCAACCCCAGTAAACACGGCCAGCCCAGGGCGTGCAGCCCAGCCACCAACCAACTGGCAGTGTTTGTGTTTGTGCCTGTGTTGATCAACCAGGCAAACAGCTGCGTGACCTGCTGTTCGTGCAACAAAGCGGGCAGCACCACCACCGAAGAGCCGTAAAACAGCCGCGCCCAAGCGCTCACACCATGCCGCAAGTCACCCGAAAAATGGATGGCTGACACCACCAAAAACCCCACCAGAAAGGCAACCGGAAACCACCACCACAGTGCCACCACTGCGGCGGCCAGGCCCAGGTAAGCCATGACAAAACCCAGCCAGGGCAGCGCTCTGGACAGGCCATGCAGGCGCTGGGCAAAAAGCGTGTCCAACGCGCCGTGTGGCACGCCAAACAAACCCATCAACACCAGCGCCACCAACAGCTCGGTACGGGCGGACAGGGCGTTCAGGCTCGGCAGCCACGTGGTGGCTATGCACAGCACGGCAGCCGCCACGCAGAACACGCGGCCTTGCAGGTTCAGACGGTTCACATCGACACTTTCGCAGCACCCAGTTGCCTGTAGGCCCGCTGCGCTTGACGCGCCAGCTGTCCCACAAACAACCCCGGTGGCAAGCTGCTGGCAATGACCGCGCGGTCAAGCAGGCTGGCCTGGTCACTCAGAAAGCGTGCCATGCGGTGCGCACCCGCACGTTGGAAAAGCGACCGGAAAAGTTCTGGTGCAGCTTGAGGATGGGTACGAATCACTTGCAGAAACAGCTGGTCCATGCGGCTTTGAATCCATGAATCGGGCGCATGGCCCAACGGGCCTTGCCCCTGCGCGAGCGCTTGCGCGCAGGCAATCGCCCATTGTTGAATACGCACAAACGCATAGCCGGTGGCCGCACGCGCACCGCCAGCCGTCAAGCCCGCATACACATAGCCGGGCTGAGCGGCTGGCAGCGCCAGACCAGCCATGGGGGTGCTGCCCATGGGCAAGACGCCGTGTTCACTACGCAAACGTGTGAAGGCTGCGCCGCGCGTGCGCTGAGCCAGCGCTGCGTCCAGCTGCGCAGCCAAGGTTTGGGGCCCCAGGGGTTGCGGTGAAAACACGGTCATCTCAATCAAGGCCCGTTGCGCACTGGTGGGCAGCACGTAGGTAAAGCGGATCTCTTCATCGCTGGCGGGCGCAAAGTCCATCAAGTCGGCGCAAGCTGCATCGAACACGGCCTGGGTGCTCTCCACTTCGACGCCGTAAAACGATTGCCACAACAAGGCACCACCCTCAACAGGAACCGCGATGGGGCGGGTGTCAAGCACGGCGTTGCAGCGCAGCACGCCTTGCGCGGTGTGCACCCGCCACTGATGGCTGCCACGCTCGCAGTGCAATGCAGGCTCGCCCAGGCGCAAGCGGATGTTGTCTGTGCCCGCAATCGCTGCCACGGCATGCTCATAAAACGCATGGGCATTGACCATGGCGTAAGGCCAGGCGGTGTAATCCAGCAGCACACCTGGCGTGTTGGTCGTGCTGACGCGTAGCTTGAGCCAGCGGTGCGCCGCCAGCGCGTCAAGTCCCTGGGCACGCGTGACCTCGGTGGGCCAAAAGCACCAGGTGCGATCTTGCGTATACGTGCTGCGCGATTCCAAAATGACCACAGTGGGCTGGCAGGCTGACGCTGTGTCTGTCAGTGACTGACGGGGCTGTGTCTGTGTCTGAGCTTGTCTTAGCGCCAATGCCAGGCCCAGACTCAGTCCCGCGCAGCCGCCGCCTAATATGACGAGATCAACAACCTCATCAGCGACAACATCACGGTCCTGGCCCATGATCAGGCCAGACAGGCACCCGATGCGGGGCTGAACACGCCGCCCAGCGCGGTGTGCAACTGCGCGTCGTGGCCGCGTGGCAAGCGCCAGAACGATGCACGAACTGGCTGCGTGGCCGCCAGCTGGGCTGTCACCCACAGCTTGCGCTGCTGGCTGACCACGACACGCTCCGTCCAGTAGTCACCGCCGCGGGCCAACAACTCGGTGCCGATGGCGCGATACACACGGGCTGCTGCCAGGATGCCTGTGCGTGCGCCCAGGGGCAAATACGGCAGCCCGATTTCGGCGCTTTGGTAATGCAGATCGGCGCGCGCCAGCAAGCGGCTGATGCACGCTTTGAGGCGCGGTTGTAGGGCAGCGTCGGGCTGTATCAGCAGGGCGGGCTCCATGTCGCCGACCAGGGTGGCAGGAAGGTAGCGCCTGCCCACCGCTGCATCGGCTGCCACATCGCGGCAAATGTTGGTCAGCTGCATGGCAATACCCAGATCTACTGCATGGGCCATGGCGCGCGGGTTGTGCGTGTCCAACACCTTGCACATCATCAAACCCACCGTACCTGCGACCCTGAAGCTGTATTGCAGCAAGGCATCCATATCGGGCACACGCACACTGCGCAAATCAGCACTGACGCCCGCAATCAAGGCCAGGAGCACGGCAGGCTCAATGCCGCATTCATGCATCAAAGCCAGGCCGTCGGCCACCACAGGGTCAGAGGAGTTGCCAGCGCGAATGTCTCGTGCCACGCCATCCAATTGCGTCTGCGCCGCCTCGGGGCAGTGGCATTCATCGGCCATGTCATCAATCGTGCGGCACAGGCCATACAGCCGGGTGGCGCGCGTGGCGTGAGTGGCCCCCAACAGACGCCGCGCCCAGTGAAAACTACGGCCTTTTTCCCGCAGCACGGCGTCGGCGACTGTCAAAGGACTGACGCTCATATTCATGCGGTCACAGGTGCGGGCGGCACCAGCGCGTCCATGACTTTGGCCGAGCACAACACGCCTGGCAAGCCTGCGCCCGGGTGCGTTCCGGCGCCCACCAGATACAGGTTCTCAATGCCCTCGGCCCGGTTATGAAAACGAAACCAGGCCGACTGGCGAAACAGCGGCGCGACAGAAAACCCGGCACCATGCACGCTCAAATAATCATGCTGGAAGTCTTGCGGTGTCATGAAAAAGTCGCTGGTGATGCAATTTGCCAAGCCTGGCAGCAGCGTTTTGTCCAAAGCCGCCACGATACGACTTTGTAACCTCTCGCCTTCATGCGACCAGTCCACTGTGCCCTGCAAATTGGGCACGGGACACAGCACATAAAAACTGTCACAACCTGGCGGCGCAAAACTTGCATCGGTCGCCGTGGGACGGTGCAAATACAGCGAGAAGTCTTCCGCCAGATGCTTGGCATCAAAAATGTCGTGCAGTAATTCGCGGTAGCGTTGGCCCAGCCAGATGGTGTGGTGCGCCACATCAGGATAGGTCCGCGTAGTGCCGAAATACAGCACAAACAGGCCCATGGAAAACGCCGCAGCGCCTTGCTTGGCACGGGTCGTCAGGGCTTGGTGCGGTTTGGCCACCATGGCACCGTACAGGTGCGCCGGATCGACGTTGGACACCACCAAGTCTGCTGCCAGCTGCGTGCCGTCTTGCAGCACCACACCGCGGGCTTTGCCGCTTTCAATATGAATGGTTTGGACCGTGGTGTTCAGGGTCACAGACACGCCATGGCGCTGCATCAAGCCGCCCAACGCGGCGGTGATCGCACCCGTGCCACCCATGGCAAAGTGCACGCCATAAGCGCGCTCCAGGTAATGAATCAGGCCGTAAATGCTGGTGGTGTCAAAAGGGTTCCCACCCACCAGTAAAGGCTGGATGGAAAATGCCTGGCGCAGCTTGGGGTGCGACAAGTGTCGGCACACCATTTGCCACACTGTTTCGTAGCTGCGCAGCTTCACCAAGCGCGGAATTTGCTTGAGCATCACGCCCAGTTGGTCAAACGGCTGCGCCGACAGTTCGGTAAAACCGACATTAAAAATACGCTCGGAATGGGCCAGCAGGCGCTGGTATCCGGCTACGTCGAGCGGCTCGATGCGCGCTATTTCGGTCAGGGTTTCCTGCAAGGTGCCGCCATAGTTGAAGCGGTCGCCATCTGGAAAATAAAACTGGTACCAGGGTTTCAGGGGCACCAGACGCACATGGTCGGAAAAAGACTCGCCAAACAGCGCAAAGAGCTCGTCAAACAGAAATGGGGCGGTGATCACCGTGGGCCCTGCGTCATGCCGGAAGCCACCACGTTCGAATACCTGTGCACGCCCACCCAGTTGTGGGCAACGGTCGAAAATTGACACAGCGTAGCCCTTGGAGCGCAACCGCAAAGCCGCCGCCATGCCGCCAAATCCCGCGCCAATGACGATGGCGTGAGGCAAATCGGGGTGAGCAGAGGTGAGCGCTGTCAAAGTAAAACCTGTACGGATGGGTCTTGCAGAAAGCGTTTGAAAATCAGGTAAATGCCGGGGACAGCAGTGTGAGAGCGACACGCGATGTTATCGGCAGTGTGTAGTGGTGATGAGGGCAAAAGTGACCACCAGCCCTTGTCGATAATGCTCTACCTGCTATCTATTAAATAGCAGGTAGAGCTGCCGAAACACGCGTAACCAGTACAGGCGGGGTGCCAGCGGGTCCGCAGACCCGTTTGATACCTGTCGAGCTTACTTCTTCAAGTCGTTTTCAGACTCACTGACCGCCACCGACCAGATGATCAGGCCAAAGGCAATCTTGTTCAGCACATCAGCCAGGTTGTAAATGATGTTCAAGGCATTGGCGCTGCTTTCTACGCTGGCATTGGTCAGGTAGCCAAAGAAGTAGCCAACCGGGTAAATCGCCCAACCGATGGTGACGATCCATCGCATCAGGTTGAAAGCAGACTGCACCGAGGGCGGCGCGCTTTGCGCGTTGATTTTGCCGGCCTGGCCCAGAAAAATTTCATACAAGATGAAAGCCCAGCCCGCCATGCCGATGATGAACGCAGGCCAAACCGCCATGTACCCCGCCTCACCCAGATACCCGCCCACCAGCATCACCAGCGTACCCACCATCAGACGCCAGAAAACGCCGCTGGGTACCTTGGTGATAGCCGAGAGAATCAGATAGAACTCGATCATCAGCAGCGGCACGGTGATCAGCCAGTCGATGTATCGGAACACAGTGGGCGTAGAACCCGTGGTGACCCAGACGTCGCGCATATAAAAGTAGTGCACCGCAGCGATTAACGTCACCAATCCAGAGACGGTGAGCGATGTTTTCCACTTGGCCGACACGCGGTCGCGCTCCAGGAAGAAAAACACTGTGGAAGCGATCAGCGCCATAGAAATCAGCCAGAACGAAATGCCTACAAAGTCGTCAGGCTTGAGCACGCTGCTAGCGGCTGCGGCTTGGGCTTGAGTAGATATTGCAGCGACGCCTGAAATAACGGCCAGGGTTTTGGCTGAAGCGCGAGATGGCGCAAGCCTACAGAGCAAAGACAACATTTTTATCTCCTGGAAATCAGTTTTTAGGTCAATACAGGGGTGTGTTGCCACACCCCACCAACCATGATTTCAGTGATATCGCAATTTTGAGAAAGCGACTCCAGACTAATCGTGGCGCTGTAGATTACGCCTGCGCCTCCAAACCGTAAAGCTTTTTGAGAACGAAGACTTAAAGACTCACTGGGTCTTTGCGCCACCGAGGAGAACTAAACGCGATCTTTTTCCAGTGCAACACAGCCAGCTGACCGCAAACAGCGGCTTGAATCCAAGGGTTTTTACTGATCAGCAGCGACGGGCTGCAGCTGGCCGACAGTCAGGAGCCAGAAGGAGCAACGCAGGCGAATGGCTAAGTGATTGCCTCGCCTCCGCTAGAACGCTGTAACCGGGGTGTAACGGTTCAATATGCCGCACCCGGAACACCTGCTCGCTATATTTTTTGTAGCTTCCTGAGCCTGTGCAACCGCAATACAGACGATCAATTGCTTGAAAAAAATACCCGTAAACCCCAACTTGAAGACTCCCGCTTTGCTATAAACCGAAAACCGTTACCCCGCAGCTTTTTATCTCCTTCACCATGAACCGTCTCATTGGCCCTGTGCTTGCTGTCTTAGTTTTGGCTGGGGTCGGCTTTGCGGGTTGGCGCTCGTATGACCAGCGCTCCACCGAACAAACCGCCAAGCTGGAAGCGGCCAGGATGGAGGTGGTGCGCGGCGTGATTGGTTCTGAAAAAGAGGGCTTTTTCAATGACCCACGGGTGATGGCCATTCTGCAAAAAAACGCGATTACCGTGCAGATTGAAAAAACCGGCTCGCGCGCGATTGCCCAGCGCGCCGACTTGAAGTCATTCGACTTTGCGCACCCGGCCGGTGCACCGGCGGCCTTGAAAATTCAGCAGGTCACCAAGGCACAACAGGTATTCACCCCGTTTTTTACCCCCATGGTGATTGCCTCGTGGAAAACGCTGTTACCCGTGCTGGAGCGCGAGGGTCTGGTCAAGCTGGAGGCCGGTAACTACTACGTGGTGGACATGCCCAAACTGATCGCCATGATGGAAAAAGGCACGCGCTGGAAAGACTTGAAGGGCAACGACGCGTACGCCACCAGCAAAAGCATTCTGGTGTCCTCCACTGACGTGCGAAAGTCGAACTCTGGCGCGATGTACCTGGCGTTGGCCAGCTATGTGGCCAACGGTAACAACGTGGTGCAGTCGGAAGGGGAGTTGCAAAAAATCATTCCACTGATGACCAGTATCTTCCTGAAGCAGGGTTTTCAGGAGTCGTCCAGCGCCGGGCCGTTTGACGACTATCTCTCCATGGGCATTGGCAAAGCGCCCATGGTGATGATTTATGAGTCGCAGTTTCTGGAGTATCTGGCCAAACAAACCAGCGCCGCTGGTACCGCAGCCGGTGCAAGCGCCAACATGGTGCTGCTGTACCCCCGCCCTACCATCTTCACCAAACACGTCTTCGTAGCCTTGAGCGCCAAGGGTGCCAAGCTGGGTGCGCTGCTGGAATCCGACCCCGGCCTGCAGGCGCTGGCACTGGAATACGGCTACCGCACTGCGGGCCAGGACGCCTTCGTCAAGCGCGTGGCTGACAAAAAATTGCCCGTGCCCACCACGCTGGTCGATGTAATAGACCCGCCTTCATTCGAGGTGTTGGAACGGATGATTGTTGACATCGAGAAGAAGTACGCTCAGTAAGTCTGCTGGAGAAAATTTGAATGCTGGGGACAGCGAGAAATTTGAACGCAGAGGACGCAAAAGTTACGCTAAGTGCGCAGAGAAAACCAATACAAATAACCAGAAATTTTTTTGCCTCTTTGACCTTTTTGCGCCCTCTGCGAAACATTTGCGTCCGTTGCGTCCTCTGCGTCCAAAAGGCCCCCCGCTTCTCTCGAATCGTTGAAATTCTTAACCCGGAGCCCCCATGAGCACCCAACCCGTCACCACAGTAACCGCCGCCGTCATTCCCAGCTTTGTGCTGGACGCCCCCGAGCCGCTGGCTGCGGTGCCAGCATTAACCGCCAAAGACGCGGTGCCCCTGCCCGACGCGACTGCCAAGGAAGTGGACGTGCAAGTGCAGGGCTTCATCGACAAGCTGATGACCGAAGACCTGCACAGCGAGGCCTTCAAAAATCGGCTGGATTCGGCCTTTCGCATCGGCAAGGAAGAGGTCTCCAGCGCCGCCGCGTTCATGACCGGGCGCTTCATGGAGCGCAACTTTGTGGGCATGGAAGATTCGCTGGCCTACAAGGCTATTTCTGACCTGCGCGTGCAACTGGATGAGCTGAACCCTGGCAAAGACGGCGACCTGCTGAGTCAGCAAAAAATTCTGGGTTTCATTCCCTTTGGCAACAAGCTGCAAAGCTATTTCCGCAAGTACCAGACGGCAGGCAACCAGCTGCAAAAAGCCATGGAACAGCTGCATGCCGCCAAAGACGACATGCACCGCGACGCGGTAGAAATTGAATCTACACGCAGCAAGCTGTGGGAATCGATGCTGCGCTTGAAAGCAGCCATTCGCTTCTGCGAGCAACTTGATGTGCGCCTGGCCGACCAGGTAGCCAAGCTGAAAACCTCTGACCCCGAGCGTGCCCGTGCGCTGGAGCAGGAGGTGTTGTTTTACGCGCGCCAGAATTTGAGTGACCTGTACACCCAGCTGGCCGTGTCAGTGAACGGTTATCTGTCGTTAGGCGAGCTGAAAAAGACCGCCCGCGAAATGATGAACGGTTGCGACCGCGTGGCCACTACCGGCATGAGCGCGCTGGCCGTTGCGCAAACCGTGGCGCGTGCCACGGGCAACCAGATCAAGGTAATGGAAATGCTCAAGGGCGTGAGCGGCACCATCGACAACCTGATTGCCCAAAGCAGCGTGCAACTGGGCCAGCACGTGGAGCGCACCGGCGAATTTGCCGCCAACCCGTTGATTGGCGTGGAGCGTTTGAAAGAAACTTTTGACAACACTTTCAAGGCCATGGACGCGATGGACAGCTTCCGCAGCAAAGCCATCGACACCATGGGCCGCAACAACGCCATGATGAAAGAGCAGGTGCAGCGTGCCGAGCAGTACCTGGACCGCTCACGTGGCATCAAGGCGCGCGAAGCCATGGCGCAGGACACTCAGATTGCCGGGCCGGTGGCGTTGTGATGGGCGCGCTAAATTGGCTTGGCTTGGTGGCCGGAGCCACTGGGCTTTTCTCCCTCTCCCGCACGCTAAGCCGAAGGCTTTGCCCTCAGGTGCGGGACATGGAGCAATACCCCTTTTGGCGCGCCGTTGGACTGCTACTGGTGCCTGCACTCCTCGCCGCCTGCGGCAAAGCCCCCGACCCTTCGCCTGGCGCAACCACAGCTACCGCCCCGCCCGCCAACCAGTTCACCATCCTGGCCGGTAGCGAACTGAAAGACCTGGAACCGCTGGTGCCCGCCATTGAGCAGGCCACGGGCCTGAAGATCAAGTTCAACTACAGCGGCACCCTGGAAGCTGTGGAACGCCTGTCAAGCGGCGAGCAGACCGATGCAGCCTGGTTTGCCAGCAACCGCTACGCCTTGCTTACCCCCGGTGTGAAAGACAAGGTGCTGCAAAGCGAACGCACCATGATCACGCCCGTGGTGCTCGGCCTGAAAACCAGCAAAGCCCAAGAATTGGGCTGGGTACAAAAAGACGGCACGCCAAACGCCAACCTTACCTGGAAAGACATTGCCCAGGCCGCCGAAAAAGGTCGCTTCAGCTTCGGCATGACCAACCCCAGCGCCAGCAACACCGGCTTTTCGGGCTTGATGGGCGTAGCCGCCGCCCTGGCGGGCAAGGGTGATGCGCTGGAGGTGGCCGACATCAACCCTGGCCAACTCTCGGCGTTCTTCAAAGCCCAGGCGCTCACGGCAGGTTCTTCGGGCTGGTTGGCAGATGCGTACCTGAAAGAGCAAACCCGCATCGACGGCATGATCAATTACGGCTCCGTCATTCACGCGCTGAATGCAGGCGGCAAGCTGACCGAGCCGCTGGCCATCGTCTACCCCAAAGACGGCATTCTGTCGGCCGACTACCCGCTGATGCTGACCAATCCGGCCAAGCGCGCTGATTACGACAAGCTACTGGCCTATGTGCGTTCTGCGGCCTTCCAGACGCCGATGAGCCAGCAGACTTACCGCAAGTCACTGCTGCCCGAGGTGGCGGCCAGCGTTGATCCCACGTCCAAGCTGTACCCCGCAAACCTGATCGAGCTGCCCTTCCCGGCCAAGCTGGTCGTGGTCGACGCAGTGCTCGATGCGTTTGACAACCAGATTCGCCGCCCGGCCGACTCCACCTTTGTGCTGGATATTTCCGGCTCCATGGCGGGTGAGCGCATGACGCAAATGAAAACTGCACTGCAAGGCTTGACGGGCCTGGACACCAGCCTCTCGGGCCGCTTTGCCCGGCTGCGCGAGCGCGAAAATATCAGCATGGTGGCGTTTGACGACACGGTACGCCCCGCTGTGCAATTCAAGCTGGGCAAAGCCGACCGCGCAGCTACCGAAGGCCGGGTGCGCGACTACATCAGCAAACTGGAGCCCACTGGTGGCACGGCGGTGTTCAGCGCGGCACAAGTTGCCTACCAGGAGTCGCTCGCCCGCCGCAAAGCCGATGCCAGCCGCTACTACTCGGTGGTGCTGCTGACCGACGGGCAAAGCAACAAAGGCTTAAGCCCTGCGGAATTCGAAACCTGGTACGCCGCCCTGCCCGAAGCCGACAAGGGCATCCGCATCTTTTCCATCCAGTTTGGCGATGCCAAAGCCGACCAGCTGGAAGCCCTGGCCCGCCTGACGGGTGGCCGCGTGTTCAACGCCACGAAAACGCCGCTGGCCCAGGTGTTCAAGGAAATTCGGGGTTATCAGTGAAATCCGGGGCGGGTTCATTTACCGCAGAGACGCAGAGGGCTGCAGAGAAAGCTGTTGATGCGGTGAATGGTCTTCTTCAACTCCTGACTTGTTTTCTCTGCGAATCTCTGCGAATCTCTGCGTTCTCTGCGCCTCTGCGGTGAAGGCAGTCCGAATTAAAACCTGCACAAACGCAAACCCATGACGCGCGCCAACACCTTCCTGCTCTACCTTTACAGCACCCGCAACATCGCTGGTTGTTGTCTGGCCTTGTTGGGCTTGGGCGCTTACTTTGGCGGCTTGATTGACCAGTGGTGGTTTCCGATTTGCCTTGGGCTCTACGCCGCAGGGGCTTTGGGCGTGCCCAGCCGCGACGTGATTGACGCCTCCCTGTACCAGCGCTACGACGGCAAGCGACTGGTCGAAGGCGTGCAGGAGCTCATCAACCAGAGCAAAAAGCAGTTGCCTGCCGAGGCGCTGGCCATCTTGAATTCGATTCCCAAGGTGCTGGAGCCGCTGGTGCCCCGCCTGACGGGTCAATCTGATGCACCCATGCTGCCCCCTGCCCAAATTCAGACGGTGATGGGCGCCATCACACGCGATTTGCCTGAAACCGTCTCCGGTTACCTGAAGCTACCGCCCGCTTTTGCCAGCATGCACAAACTGGACAATGGCAAGACGGCCAAAGATCTGTTGGTCGAACAACTGAACCTGTTACATGACCAGCTGGAAAAAATATCCACCGCCGTGTTTGCCGACGACGCAGACGCACTGGTGAGCAACGGCCAGTACCTCAAAGAAAAGTTTCACGCACCCACTTACCTTTCGTAAGTGTTTCAAACGCTACTCTTTTAATAGCTGCTTGAGCAGTACTTATAAGGGCTAGTGGCACTTTTTATATAAAAATTACCCGTGCCAGACATCATTTCCATCCAATCCCTGAGCAAAACCTACGCCTCTGGTTTTCAAGCGCTCAAGTCCGTGAGCCTGAACATTCGGCGGGGCGAAATTTTTGCGCTGTTAGGCCCCAACGGCGCGGGCAAAACTACGCTGATCAACACCATTTGCGGCATCGTCAAACCGGGTACCGGCACAGTGACCGTCGATGGTCACGACATCGTGCGCAACTTCCGCGCTGCCCGCGCCCAGATTGGCCTGGTGCCGCAAGAGTTGTCCACCGACGCGTTTGAATCGGTGTGGTCCACCGTCAGCTTCAGCCGCGGTCTGTTTGGTAAACGGCCTGACCCCGCACACATTGAAAAAGTGCTGCGCGACCTGTCGCTGTGGGACAAGAAAGACAGCAAGATCATGGCGCTGTCGGGCGGCATGAAACGGCGGGTGTTGATTGCGAAGGCGCTGTCGCACGAGCCACAAATCCTGTTTCTGGACGAGCCCACGGCCGGTGTCGACGTGGAGCTGCGTCAGAGCATGTGGCAACTGGTGCGCACCCTGCGGGACAGCGGGGTCACCATCATCCTGACCACGCACTACATCGAAGAGGCGCAGGAGATGGCCGACCGCATCGGCATCATCCGCAAGGGCGAGTTGATCGTGGTGGAAGACAAGGCCGTGCTGATGCGCAAGCTGGGCAAAAAGCAGTTGACCTTAAGCCTGCAAACGTCCTTGCCAGCCGTGCCCGACGCGCTGGCTGACTTGCCTTTGACCCTTTCCGACGGCGGGCAAACACTGGTTTACACCTTCGACTCGCAGACTGACGACACCGGCATTGCGCCGCTGCTCAAGCGCCTGGCCGAGTTGCACATTGATTTCAAAGACCTGCATTCCAGCGAAAGCTCGCTCGAGGATATTTTTGTGAGCCTGGTGCATAGCGGCGAACCCTCTGGCGGCGAACCCGCCACCACAGACACGAAGGAACCCGCATGAACTGGCAAGCCATCCGCGCGATTTACCGCTTCGAGATCAACCGCACGCTGCGCACGCTCACCCAATCCATCGTCTCGCCGGTGTTGTCCACCTCGCTGTATTTCGTGGTGTTCGGCGCGGCCATTGGCTCGCGCATGGGCGACATTGACGGCATTGGCTACGGCGCGTACATCATTCCCGGGCTCATCATGTTGTCGCTGCTCAACGAGAGCATTTCCAACGCCGCGTTTGGCATTTACATGCCCAAGTGGTCAGGCACGATTTACGAGCTGCTCTCAGCCCCTGTGTCGGCCATGGAAGTGGTGCTGGGCTACGTGGGCGCAGCAGCCAGCAAGTCGGTGGCGCTGGGGCTGCTGATTTTGCTGACCGCCCGCCTGTTTGTGCCCTACGAAATTGCCCACCCGGTGTACATGCTGTGCTTTCTGGTGCTGACCGCCATTACCTTCAGCCTGTTCGGTTTCATCATCGGTTTGTGGGCCGACAATTTTCAAAAGCTGCAAATCGTCCCGTTGATGGTGGTCACGCCCCTGACCTTTTTAGGCGGCGCTTTTTACTCTATCAACATGCTGCCCCCGCTGTGGCAAAACATTGCTTTGTTTAACCCGGTGGTTTACCTGATCAGCGGCTTTCGCTGGAGTTTTTACGGTGTGGCCGACGTGAATGTGGGCATCAGCATTGCGGCGATATTGGGGTTTCTGGGGCTGTGCCTGGCCGCCGTGTGGTGGATATTCAGAACGGGTTGGAAGCTGAAGGTTTGATGCTCCGCTGTATGTGAGTAGACTAAAATACATACGTTTTAGTATATACATTCCCGCCACTATTGCGGCAACAGGAGTCCGCCATGCAAGCCACCGCCAAAGTCTTCACCACCGGCAACAGCCAGGCTGTGCGCCTGCCCAAGGCATTTCGTGTCAATACCACCGAGATGTGGATTTCCAAAAACGAATTGAGCGGCGAAATCACGCTCAAGCCGAAGGATGCTGAAGAGAAACGTTTACGCGACATTGAGCTGTTGCTCAAGATGATTGCGGATGATCCTTTCCCAGCAGATTTTTCATTTCGTGATGAAAGCGCGCCGGTGGAGTACCCGCGCAGCCCGTTCGAAGATGACGACACTGATCAGGCCCAGCCGTGATCACCCATCTGTTGGACACCAACATCGTCAGCTACGCCATTCGCCCCCAAAACGGCAGGCTGGCCGCGCGCCTGGCAGATGCCATGCGGGATGAGTCGGTAGCCATTTCAGCCGTGACCCGTGCCGAAATGCGTACGGGACAAATGCGAATGGCGACCAATGACAAACGCCTTGTATCGATTGATCAGATGCTGCAACTGCTGCCCGCCCTGGACTGGACCAGCATTTGCGCTGACCTGTACGGCCGCATTCACTCGTTTTTAGCGACGACCGGTCAACCGATCAGTATTTGCGATGTGCAAATTGCCGCGCACGCCCTGGCGGAAAACCTGACCCTGGTTACCCACACCACCCGCCGCTTCGAGCGCATCGAACGCCTGAGGCTGGAAGACTGGACTGGCCTTGAATCACTATGAAAATAATAGCTGCTTGAGCAATATCTAAAAGGGCTGAACGTCTATTTGTCTTATAGATTTGTCTTATAAATAGCCCATGCACACCCTCAATGACCTGGATCGTATCGACCTGAAAATTCTGGACGCCCTGCAACGCGACGGTCGCATCTCCAACCTCAAGCTCGCCGAGACCGTGGCCCTTTCGCCCACGGCTGTCCTGGCCCGGGTGCAGCGGCTGACCAAGGACGGCTTCATCACGGGGTACGAGGCGCGGTTGAACCCCCAGCAACTGGGCGCGGGCATGCTGGTATTTGTGGAGGTTCTGCTGGACCGCACCACGCCTAACGTATTTGAGGCCTTCAAAGCCGCGGTGCAGGTGCACGGCGAAATCATGGAGTGCCACATGGTGGCGGGCGGCTTTGATTACCTGCTCAAAACCCGCATGGCCGACATGGTGGCTTACCGCCACTTCGCGGGCACCGTGCTCTGGCAACTGCCCGGCGTGCGCGAAACCCGTACCTATGCAGTGATGGAAGAAGTGAAGAATTCCAGCCATTTGCCATTGATTTGACTTTTGGCCAGACCGGCAACCCGACAAAATGCGGATTTTCAAACTTTAGAGTCGTGATGAAACACCGCCCTCTTCTCGTTGCTACAGCGCTTGCCGCATGTGCCATCAGCGCTTCAGCCCAGACCATGAAACCCGGCCTGTGGGAGGTCACCAGCAAGATGGGCGGCAACCCGGAGTTGCAGCAAGCCATGGCCGGACTGGAAAAGCAGATGGCCGCCATGCCACCTGCCCAGCGCAAACAGATGCAGGACATGCTGGACAAACAAGGTGTGAGCCTGAGTACAGCGGCGGGTGGTGG
>JAYUXO010000373.1:0-3030 GCA_043753505.1 Comamonadaceae bacterium | reverse complement strand
ACCAGGCGTCGCGCTGCATGCCCGCGCCCTTTCCCGCGATGGGCGCGACTGACAGGCTGTGCCGCGAACTGGCGTAACCGCCGCGAAAGCCGTGTGTGTGGGCGCTGAAAAAGTGGCTTTGCTGGGCAGAAACGGCCGCGCCTTCGCTGTTGGTGATGCGGCGGCTGGTGGCCATCGCGGCGGCTTCGCATTCCAGTGCAATGCTGGCGGCCTGCTCGCTGGTCACGGCCCACGGGTGAAACAACTCCAGTTCGGGCTGCGTGCGCACGATGTCGTCCGCATCGGGCAGACCCGCCACCGGGTCTTCAGCGGTGAAGCGTGCAATGTCGTAGGCCGCTTGCACGGTTTGCTCAATCGCTGTCTGCGAAAAATCGGAGGTGCTGGCGTTGCCGCGGCGGGCACCGATGTACACCGTCACGCCCAGCGACTTGTCGCGGTTGCGCTCTACATTTTCTAGCTGGCCCATCCGGGCCGAGACGCTCAAACCGCAGCCTTCAGAGGCTTCCGCCCCCGCGTCTGACGCGCCGAGTTTTTTGGCATGTGACAGCGCGCGGTCAACCAGGTCCTCAAACTGCGCGCAGCTGTAGCTGAAGCCCGTAGCCGGTTGATGCGCCGATTGGGCAGGAGGGGTTTGAGTGCCAGCGCCACTGGAGACGGGAGAGGAAACAGAAGCAGATGTCATAGCGGGCCTATGATACCGACCCCATTGCTACAACGACTTGCCGCGCACCCTACACATGTCCCGCAAACCCAAAAAAGGCTACTACGTTCGCGGCCAGTTCGTTGCCGAAGGCAGTGAGATGGATCTGGAACTCAAGCGCGAACTCAAAGGCACCGACGAGCAAAGCCGCACGGATCTAAAACGCGAAAGTACCGAGCTGCAAAAGCTGGGTGAAGAACTGATGGACTTGCGAGCCGATTTGATGAAGCGTCTGGTCACTGAAGGCGTACCCGAGAAGCTGGTTGAAGCGGTGGCCGAGGCCAAACGCATCAACAACTTTGAAGGCAAGCGTCGCCAGATGCAGTTTGTGGGCAAGCTGATGCGCCAACTCGACGAATCGGCCCTGAATGCGGTTCATGCCGTGCTCGACGAGCAGCGCAACGGCAGCGCCAAAGACATTCTGGCGCTGCACCAGGCCGAGCAATGGCGTGACGGCTTGATTGCCAGCGACGACGAGTTGGAGCGCTGGCTTACCGACCACCCGCAAACCGATGCGCAGCAATTGCGTGCACTGATCCGCCAGGCGCGTAAAGACAACCCCGCCACCAAAACCACCGAATCCACGGGTCTGGCACCGCGCCAGAGCCGCTCGTACCGCGATATTTTCCAACTGGTCAAAGAACACCTGGCCCGCGATGCCCAGGCAGCCAACGATCCGCAAGACCAACCCGACCACCACGATGCTGACGATGAGCGCCCCCGTTTCTGATCTGGACACTGTCACGATCGGTATCGTCTCCATCAGCGACCGTGCCAGCCGTGGCGTATATGAAGATCAGGGCTTGCCTGCGCTGCGGGATTGGCTGTCCCGCGCGATTCAAAACCCGATTGAATTTGAAGCCCGCCTGATCCCCGACGAGCAGGCCACCATCAGCGCCACGCTGATCGAGCTGGCCGATGTGGCGGGCTGCGCGCTGGTGCTGACCACGGGTGGCACCGGCCCCGCACTGCGCGATGTGACACCTGAAGCTACGCTGGCCATCGCCCACAAAGTCTTGCCAGGGTTTGGCGAGCAAATGCGCCAGATTAGCCTGCGCTTTGTGCCCACAGCCATTTTGTCGCGCCAATGCGCCGTGGTGCGCAACAAATGCCTGCTGATCAACCTGCCCGGTCAACCCAGAGCAATTACCCAAACGTTAGAGGGGCTGCGTGCTGACAGTTCGCAACCTCCTGTCGCAGGCGTACCAGGGATTTTTGCGGCGGTACCGTACTGTGTGGATTTGATTGGCGGGCCGTACATCGAGACACGAGAAGCCGTTTGCAAAGCATTCAGACCCCAAAACGCCTTGCGCACTGCACCATGAAAAATACATGAAGAAAGTGCATGTAACCCTTTTAAATACTGCTCAAGCAGCTATATATTTAATAGCAATATTATGGGTATCGATAACGGCATCGGTATCGCACGCGCAGGTACCGGAGCCCAGCCTGCCTTACACCGTCAAGGCATCCGACAAGCTCATCGTGCTGGCCAAGGACCTGCTGGTGCGCCCCGATGCCTGGGCTGAGGTGGCCCGTTTCAACGGCCTGAAAGACCCGAACTTTGTGGTGCCCGGCCAGAGGCTGGACATTCCGCTGCGCTTGCTCAAATACCAGAGCACGCCGGGCAAGGTGGTCAGCACGGCGGGCGACGTGCAGCTGAATGCCGCAGCCACCACCGTGGGTGCCGTGGTCAACGAGGGTGCCAGGCTGCAGGTAGGCGCTAACAGTTCGGCCGTGATTGAGTTGGGCGACGGCAGCCGCGTCAAGCTGCTGCCCGCCACTCTGATGGAAGTGACACAAAACCGCAGTTACGCCATGCGCGACGCCAGCACCAGCGGCTCCACCACCTGGTTTTCAGGCCTGCTGCGTTTGGCGCAAGGCGCGCTGGATACCGTAGCCAGCCAGACAGCCAAGCGCGCCACGCCGCTGCAAATTGAAACGCCCACCTCCCTGGTGGGCGTGCGTGGCACCCAGTTTCGCGTGGCTTACGAAGACCCTGCCAGTCGCAACAGCCGCACTGAAGTCATCGAGGGCCAGGTGCGAACCGAAAACCCAGCGCAGAAATCAGGTGCTGACTTGCCACGGGGCACCGGCGCGGTGGTCAACCCGGCGCAAAAAGAGGTGAAAGTGGTGCAGCTGTTGCCCGCCCCCGACTTGTCTTCGTTGCCGGCCGAGGTGTTCAAACCCCAAGCCGCGTTGCCCATGCCCACTCTGGCTGATGCCAGCGGCTACCGCGTACAAGTGGCCAGCGACGCGCAGTTTGAAAAAATCGTGCGGGACTTGAAGGTCATGCTGACTGCCGGCACGCCCACCAGCGTTGACCTGGG
>JAYUXO010000372.1:0-7539 GCA_043753505.1 Comamonadaceae bacterium | reverse complement strand
TTTAGCATGTGGCACCATAAATTCAGTTAAACCAGGCTACTCGAAAAATTACACCGTTATGGATGTCAAAACCGGCTTCTTTTACCTGTTCTCTGTATTATTGCTGTTTGCCGCATTCCGCGTAATTACTGCACGTAATCCAGTTCATGCTGCACTGTATTTGGTATTGGCATTCTTCCAGGCCGCTGCCATCTGGATTTTACTGAAGGCGGAATTTTTGGCAATTACCTTGGTGTTGGTGTATGTGGGCGCTGTCATGGTGCTGTTTCTTTTTGTCGTGATGATGCTGGACATCAACATGGACAGCTTGCGCAAAGACTTCTGGAAACACTTCCCGCTGGCCGGGATGATTGGCGCTTTGATTGCGCTCGAAATGGCTGCCGTATTGATGGGCGGTTTTCGTGATCCGCCCAAGGTTAAACTTAATGTGGCTGATGTGGTTGCAGCTCAATCGGGCACGGCTCCTGCAGTCGCTCAGATATCAAACACCAAAGAATTGGGCAAGCTGTTGTATACAGAATATCTGTATCCGCTGGAAATTGCCGCAGTCCTGCTGTTGGTTGCCATCATTGCAGCTATCGCGCTGACCCTGCGCCAGCGCAAAGACAGCAAGTATGTTGACCCAGCCGATCAAGTGCGCGTACGCGCCGCAGACCGCATGCGTGTGGTTAAGGTGGATGCTACTAAACCTGTAGCTGCTTCAGCAGCATCCACGGGCTCAAAACCTGAAAATGCTTTAAATGCAACCGCGCCTGAAGGGAAAAGAGCATGAGCATCACCCTAGGCCATTACCTGTCGTTGGGCGCAATGCTGTTCGCCCTGTCGGTCATCGGCATCTTCTTGAACCGCAAAAACCTGATTGTGTTGTTGATGGCCATCGAGTTGATGCTCCTGGCTGTGAACATGAATTTCGTGGCGTTTTCTTATTACCTGGCCGATATGCATGGTCAAGTGTTTGTGTTTTTTATTCTAACGGTGGCGGCTGCAGAGTCGGCCATAGGTCTGGCCATTCTGGTGCTTTTGTTTAGAAACAAATCCAGCATCAATGTGGATGAATTGAATACGCTGAAGGGTTGAAAACGATATGAGCGCAACGCTTTCAGCCAACACCCTGCTGGCCGTGCCGATGCTACCTTTGATTGGCGCAGTGGTGGCCGGTGTGTTGGGGACTAAATTTGGCGGTAACTGGATTGGGCGACGCCTGTCGCATACCGTTACCATTATTGGCGTTTTAGTCGCTTTCATTATCTCCGTCATGACCTTGATCAAGGTCGGTAATGGAGCCCGCTTCAATGAAACTCTCTACACCTGGATGGTGGTAGGCGGGTTGAAGATGGAAATAGGCTTTCTGGTCGACGGCCTGACCGCGATGATGATGTGCGTGGTGACCTTCGTCTCGCTGATGGTGCATATCTACACCATTGGCTATATGGAAGAAGACGAAGGCTACAACCGCTTTTTTGCCTATATCTCGTTGTTCACCTTCAGCATGCTGATGTTGGTAATGAGCAATAACCTGCTGCAGTTGTTTTTTGGCTGGGAAGCCGTGGGCTTGGTTTCCTATTTGTTGATCGGTTTTTGGTACAACAAACCTACGGCGGTCTTTGCCAATATGAAGGCGTTTCTGGTCAACCGGGTAGGCGATTTCGGTTTCATCCTGGGTATTGGCTTGATCGTTGCGTTTGCGGGCACATTGAATTACACCGAAGCGTTTGCGAAGGGTGGCGAGTTGGCCAAGCTGAGTTTCCCAGGCACCGACTGGATGTTAATGACGGTCATTTGTATTTGCCTTTTCATCGGTGCCATGGGGAAAAGCGCGCAGTTTCCGCTGCATGTCTGGCTGCCCGACTCCATGGAAGGACCCACCCCAATTTCCGCTTTGATTCACGCGGCGACCATGGTGACGGCGGGTATTTTCATGGTGGCGCGCATGTCACCGCTGTTTGAATTGAGCGATACGGCGTTGAATTTTATTTTGATCGTTGGTGCCATTACCGCGCTGTTCATGGGATTCATGGGCATTATTCAAAACGATATCAAGCGGGTGGTCGCTTACTCCACCCTGAGCCAATTAGGCTACATGACAGTGGCGCTGGGTGCCTCGGCTTATTCCGTAGCTGTATTCCATTTGATGACGCATGCCTTCTTCAAAGCACTGCTGTTTTTAGCAGCGGGCTCGGTCATCATGGGTGTGCACCACAACCAGGATATTCGCTACATGGGTGGTCTGCGCAAACATATGCCCATTACCTGGATTACTGCGCTGTTGGGTTCTCTGGCATTGATTGGCACGCCACTCTTCTCCGGTTTTTATTCCAAAGACGAAATCATTGTGGCCATTCACGCCAGTACCTTGCCCGCCGCTGGTTTCGCCTACTTTGCGGTGCTTGCAGGTGTGTTCGTTACAGCGTTTTATTCATTCCGCATGTACTTTTTGGTGTTTCATGGCCCGGAGCGTTACGACCAAAACCCTGACGCACACCATAGCGATCATGACGATGACCACCACGGCCACCACGACGCCAAACCGCATGAATCACCCTGGGTAGTAACCGCGCCTTTGTTGTTACTGGCAGTGCCGTCGGTGGTAATTGGTTTCATGACCATTGGCCCCATGTTATTTGGCGATTTTTTCAAAGACGCCATTTTTGTGAATACCGACATTCACAAAGCTATGGAAGTGCTGCGCGCCGAATGGCACGGCCCCGTGCAGTTGGCGCTTCACGGTCTCACAGCAGCACCGTTCTGGTTGGCGGTTGCTGGTGTAGCCTTGGCGTACTACTTGTACATCGTCAACCCAGCACTGCCTGCAAAAATTCAGACGTATGTCCAGCCGCTGTACACCGTGCTCGAAAACAAGTACTACATGGACTGGTTCAACGAAAACGTCGTGGCTCGTGGTGCTCGCCTGCTGGGTACGGGTCTGTGGAAAGGTGGCGACCAGGCATTGATAGACGGTGGGCTGGTCAACGGCTCGTGGAAACTGGTCGGCTGGGTATCGGGCATCGTGCGCTGGTTTCAGACCGGCTATCTTTACCACTACGCGCTGGTCATGCTACTGGGTGTTTTTGCCTTGATGACCTACTTCGTCAGCTGGCCGTCCCTGGTGGCCTGGCTGAACAAATAAGACGCTGGAGAACAATAAAAATGGGATTGCTGAGTCTTGCTATCTGGACGCCAATTTTCTTTGGCCTGGTCTTGCTGGCGTTGGGGCGCGACGATCAGGCTTACGCCGTACGTTGGCTCGCGTTGGTTGGTGCGGTGATCAGTCTGCTCGTCACTTTGCCTATTTACAGCGGTTTTCAGGTCGATTCCGCCAGCATGCAATTCGTCGAACAGCTTCCCTGGATCGAACGATTCAACATTCACTACCACCTGGGCATCGACGGCATCTCGTTCTGGTTCATTCCGCTCACCGCCTTCATGACGGTGATCGTAGTGATCTCGGCCTGGGAAGTCATCACCGAGCGCGTGAACCAATACATGGGTGCGTTCCTGATTTTGAGCGGCTTGATGATTGGTGTTTTCTGCGCGCTTGACGGCATGCTTTTTTACGTGTTTTTTGAGGCCACCTTAATTCCCATGTACCTGATCATTGGTATTTGGGGTGGGCCCAACAAAATTTATGCGGCTTTCAAATTTTTCCTCTACACCTTGTTGGGCTCATTGCTCATGTTGTTGGCCCTGATTTATCTATATAACAAATCGGGTGGCAGTTTTGACATCCTGACCTGGCACAAACTGCCCCTGGGCGGCACCGTTCAAACAATGCTGTTCTTTGCGTTCTTTGCGGCCTTTGCAGTCAAGGTGCCTATGTGGCCTGTGCACACCTGGTTGCCTGATGTGCATGTGGAAGCCCCAACCGGTGGCTCTGCAGTGCTGGCTGCCATCATGCTCAAGCTGGGGGCTTATGGCTTTCTGCGCCTTTCCATGCCCATTGCGCCTGACGCGGCGCACGAGTGGGCGTGGCTGATGATTGCCTTGTCGCTGGTGGCCGTGATCTATGTAGGTTTGGTGGCGCTGGTGCAGACAGACATGAAGAAGTTGGTGGCCTATTCGTCGGTGGCCCACATGGGTTTTGTCACGTTGGGCTTTTTCATCTTCAACGACCTGGGTGTCTCGGGCGGACTGGTGCAAATGATTGCGCACGGCTTTGTGTCGGGAGCCATGTTCTTGTGCATTGGCGTGTTGTATGACCGCGTGCACTCGCGTGATATTGCAAGCTATGGCGGTGTGGTTAACACGATGCCGGTGTTCAGCGCATTTGCGTTGTTTTTCGTGATGGCCAATTGCGGTTTGCCAGGGACGGCCGGTTTTGTCGGCGAATGGATGGTGATTCTGGGCGCGGTGAAAGCCAATTTCTGGCTGGGTTTTGCCGCGGCCACTGCGCTGATTTTTGGTGCGGCTTACAGCTTGTGGATGTACAAGCGGGTGTATCTGGGACCAGTGGCCAATGACGATGTAAAGGGCTTGACGGACATCAACAGTCGAGAATTCCTGATGCTGGCCTTGCTGGCGGCGGCCACGCTGTGGATGGGTGTGTACCCCAAGCCGTTTACTGATGTGATGAACGCTTCCGTGGGGCAGTTGCTCAGCCATCTGGCCATGAGCAAGCTGCAATAAAAAGCGCTCAACCATAACGAATATCGAAGAGAACAACAATGATCGAGAAAATCAGCTGGATTGCCGTGTACCCGGAGCTGCTGCTACTGGTCATGGCGTGCGTTATTTTGCTGGTGGATCTGGGTGTCAAAAGTCCCCGCCGCACGCTGACCTTTGCCCTCACTATCGGCACGCTGGCCGCACTAGCGCTCCTGCATGCCTTGTATGCCACGGGCAACACCAGTTATGAGGCTTTTGGTGGCATGGTCATCAGCGACCCGATGGGCCACTGGCTCAAGTGTTTTGCTTCGCTGGCGGTGCTAGTCACCGTGGTCTATGGCAGACCGTATGCGGCAGATCGCGGCATGTTAGGAGGCGGGGAAATGTTCACCTTGTCTCTCTTTGCGCTGCTGGGTATGTTCGTGATGATCTCCGGCAATAACTTTTTGGTGATTTATCTGGGCCTGGAGTTGCTCACACTGTGCAGCTATGCCCTGGTAGCGCTGCGCCGTGACGACGCCACCGCCACCGAAGCGGCCATGAAATACTTTGTGCTGGGCGCACTGGCCAGTGGCTTTCTGCTCTACGGTTTGTCCATGTTGTATGGGGCCACTGGTTCGATGGATCTGGGCGAGGTCATCAAAGCTATTGCCAGCCGCAAGGTTGACCACCAGGTGCTCGTATTTGGCTTGGTGTTTGTGGTGGCAGGTCTGGGTTTCAAGCTGGGCGTCGTGCCGTTTCACATGTGGGTGCCTGATGTGTACCAGGGCGCACCCACCTCAGTGACCTTGATGATTGGGGCCGCACCCAAACTGGCCGCTTTTGCCATCTGCATGCGCCTGCTGGTTGATGGCTTGCTGCCGCTGGCGATTGATTGGCAGCAGATGCTGGCTTTTCTGGCCGTGGCGTCCTTGCTCGTGGGCAATTTAGCGGCTATTGCGCAGCGCAACCTCAAACGCATGCTGGCTTATTCCACCATTTCGCAAATGGGGTTTGTCCTGCTGGGTTTGATGTCGGGGGTGGTCAACGGCAACACCCTGTCGGCAGCCAATGCTTACAGCGCCTCCATGTTTTATGTCATCACCTATGTGCTGACAACGTTGGCCACCTTCGGTGTCATCTTGCTGCTGGCGCGGGAAGGTTTTGAAAGCGAAGAAATATCTGACTTTGCCGGCCTGAACCAGCGCAGCCCGCTGTACGCCGGTGTGATGGCGGTGTGTATGTTCTCTCTGGCTGGCATCCCGCCAATGGTCGGATTTTTCGCCAAACTGTCGGTGTTGCAAGCGCTGATCTCTTCGGGCTCCACGGTGTATATCGTCGTGGCCGTATTCGCCGTGCTGATGTCTTTGATCGGCGCGTTTTACTACCTGCGTGTGGTCAAGGTGATGTATTTTGACGAGCCCATCACCGCCAGCTCTGTCGTCGCACCCGTTGAGGTGCGTGCGGTGCTGGTTGCCAACGCAGCACTGATATTGGTGTTGGGAGTGTTGCCCGGCGGCTTGATGACCCTGTGTCTGAACGCCATCACCAAGATGCTCAATAGTTAGCAATGAGTTTCATCAAAACCTCGACTATGAAATCGCGCACTTTTTCACTATGCGCTGTCTGGCGAAAAAGTGCATCGATTTCGTCCGTCAACGTTTTGACGAAACTGACTATCAAACCTGTTTCGTGACGCAAACCGTTTCTGTCTGGTTGGTCGTCGTTGCTGCGTTGGTTCTGGCCAACCTGCCGTTCGTGGTAAATCAGCGTTTGCTGGGTGTCATACCGCTTGCAGTTCCCAAAAGCCTGTGGATGCGACTGGCTGAATTGCTGGTGATGTATGTGTTCGTGGGCATGCTGGGTTTGTTTCTGGAACAGCGAGCCGGGCAGATTGCGCCTCAGCGGTGGGAGTTTTATGCCATCACCGTGGCGTTGTTCATCACACTGGCTTTCCCAGGTTTTGTCTACCGCTACCTGCTCAAACACCGTTCTTGAAAACGCCACGCCATGACTGAATCTGCCGATTTGTTCCCGCACCTGACGGAGATAAAAACTGCGTCAGAAGTCGCCTTGAAAGGCTATTTTTTGAATGTGTTGAGAGACACCGTGCGCCTGCCCAACGGCCAACTGACCACGCGCGAATTCGTCGTTCATCCCGGTGCGGTCATGGTGATTGCCTTGCTGGACGACGGCCAGGTGGTACTGGAGCGCCAATACCGCTATCCCATGCAACGCGCCATGATCGAGTTTCCCGCTGGCAAGCTGGACGCGGGGGAGGGCGCTCTGGCCTGCGCGCAGCGTGAGTTGCTGGAAGAAACCGGCTATGTTGCACGCGAATGGGCCCGTGCTGGCCTGCTCAATCCTGGCATCTCCTACTCCACCGAGTTCATAGACATCTGGTTTGCGCGTGGCCTGACGCTCACCGAGCGAAAGCTGGACGAAGGCGAGTTTCTGGATGTGTTCACCGCCAGCCCCCAGCAGCTAATGCAGTGGTGTCACGATGGTCAGGTGACGGACGGAAAAACGTTGACGGGTGCCCTGTGGCTGCAAAACATGCTGTCTGGCACCTGGGCGCTGGATTGGCAGACTACTTGAACGCAGGCCGCGTATGAAAGTCCTCAACCTCCAATGTGGCCACGGCCACCGCTTTGAAGGCTGGTTTGGCTCGGAAGACGACTTTCAAAGTCAGTTAGCGCGCAGCCTGGTCGCGTGCCCGTTGTGTGGTGATACAGGAATCAAGAAACTGCTCAGCGCTCCCCGGTTGAATCTGGGTGCAACCGATCCGCAAGCTGACACCATTGATCAGCCTGACACGTCCACAGTTTCCAATCCAGTGTCGTTGCCAAGCGAGCTCCATGCGAGCCCCATGACCGACCGCCAAGCCCACTGGCTGCAAAAGGTTCGCGAGGTATTGGCCCACACCGACGATGTGGGAGAGCAGTTCGCCAGCGAAGC
>JAYUXO010000371.1:0-3068 GCA_043753505.1 Comamonadaceae bacterium | reverse complement strand
TTCCCGCGCCACTTGCCAAACACCAGCACCGGACGCACGGCCAGTACATCAGGTAGCGCCAGTGGCTGCACGTCGTACACATCCAGGCCTTCAAAGCGGGCGGTCACGCCGGTGAGCACCGGGGCTTCCACCATCTGGCGGAACTGCCGGGCTTTTTCGGCAGCCTGGCTGGCGTGGGTGACCACAAACGGCTCGCCCATGCCCGCGCGGGCCAGACCTTCAATCAAGTGGCGGTTCACCGAACTGCCGATGCCAAAGGCAAACACGTTGGCCTGCGCCAGGTTTTGGCGCACCAGCGCAAACGCATCGCGCTCCACGGCCACAAAACCATCGGTCACCACCACCACGGTGCGCGAGGTGTCGGCCGCCTTGGGGCTGGCGTAAACGCGCCGCAACGCGGGCATCAACTCGGTGCTGCCGCCACCGCCCATCTGGTCGATGGTTTGCAGCGCCTGCTGAATGTTGGCCGGTGTCGCTGGTACTGACTGGGGCGAAAGCAGCCGGTTGCTGCCCGAGAACAGCAGCACGTTGAAATGGTCGCTGGTTTTCAGGCCCCCAATCAGCTCGCGCAGCATGCTTTTGGCGGTGTCCAGCGGAAAGCCGTGCATGGAGCCCGAGATGTCCACCACAAAGATGTATTCGCGCGGCGTGATCTGCTGGGCGCTGACGCGTCGGGGTGGTTGCACCATGGCCAGAAAGAAGTTTTCATGGGTGCCCGCGGGGCCTTGCGCGCCCTGGTACAGCATCACGCCGGAGGCCACGCCGTCGCCGGTCAGGCGGTAGTCCAGGATGAAATCCCTGTCTTTTGCAGCGGCTTCATGGGGCTTGCGCAGGGTCACGGTGGCGCGTTGCGCGTCGGCCCCTTTTTGCTGCACCGCAATCTCGTGCGAGGGCGACAGCAGGTCTTTGATGCCCAGCGGCGTGGCCAGCGCCACTTGCATGTCAAAGGTGGCGGGTGATGCCTGGCCTTGCGGCAGGAAGGGCGGTTGTTTTGCGGCTGTGTGGGCGGTCGGACTGTTGTAGCGCGGCCCCACCACCGTGGGAAACACAAACTGGTACTGCCCCGCCTGGGGCACCAGCAGCTCCGTGTAGCGCAACTGCACCTTCACCTCGTCGCCCGGCAGGATGTTGGCCACATTCATCTGAAACACATGGGGCAGGTGCTGGCTGAGCAGCGCGGCGGTTTTGCCCGCCTGTTTGGCGCTGTCGAATTCGGCCTGCGCCTGCGCCTTCTCACGGATTTGCGCGGTGAGCGTGCGCTGGCCCAATTGCACCTGCATGGCATAGACCGCAGCTCGGGTGGAGCCTGGAAAAATATACTGCGCCTCGATCGGGCGCTGACCCTGGTTTTTGTAGGTCTGCGTGACGGAGACGTCGGCGATGACGCCGCTGATGTTCACCTGCACCTGGGTTGATTTCAGCGGCAGCGCGTCGAGGAAAGGGTGACCGCCGGGAACGAAGAAGTACGGGCTTTCGGTTTTGACCCGTGGCGCGTCGCGGCGGGTTTCAGTGTCGTTGGTTTGGGTCTGGGCCTGGGCGGCGAGAACACCTGAACATAAACAGCTGATGGGGACGATCACGCCGGCCCACAGACGTGAGGCTGACGCAAAGTAGCGGACAAGGCGAATGAACATGGCAGCTCCGGTTGGGTGACAAGCCCAGAGCGTCCCAGCCGATGCAGAAGGCGGTTTGAAGCCTTTGTGCGGTTTTGGTGAAGTGGCCGTGCGGTAGCGTCTCTTTTGTTACTGTCGGCATTTCCGCGCAGGCGGGAATCCAGGTGCGAGGACATGCTGAGATGGATTCCCGCCTGCGCGGAGGAATGACAAGCTTGTTATAAACATTTGGTCTTTTCGGCCGCCAACCCTTTTAAATGATGCTCAAGCAGCTATGTAATTAATAGCAAATAATATTTAGCCCAACCATCGCGGCAAACTCAAGGTGGCATGCGCCCCCTGCCCGCTGGCGCTATTCGCCAGCTCAATCCGCCCCCTGTGCAGGCTGGCAATTTCATTGACGAATGACAAGCCCAGACCCGTGCTTTTTTTGTGTGTGTGAGGCCGGGCTAGTGAGTAAAACTTTTCAAACACCTTGGCTTGTGCATACGGCGGAATACCCGGCCCCTGATCCTGGATATGGATGCATACCTGGCGCGCGGTGACGATCAGCGCCATGCGAACCACACCGCCATCCGGCGAGAAATCGACCGCGTTGTCCAGCAGGTTGGCGACCGCACGGCGCAGCAGGAACGGGTCGCCCAGCACCCGCGCAGCTTGGCTGTCTTCGCCTTCGGCGTGCAACTCCAGCGCAATGCCGCGGCTGGCGGCGGCGTCTTGCGCAGCGGCCACTTGGGCTTGCAACAAGGGAAACACCGGCACTGCTTCGGCCTTGTCCAGGGTGCGTCGTGCTTCCAGCGCGGTCAACTCCATCATGCGGTCAACAATCTCCTGAATGCGCCCGGCCTCGCGCGTGATGTTGGCCAGAAAGCGCGAGCGCTCAGCGGGCGGCATGCCGTCCTCTTGCAGCAACTCTGCCGCTCCGCGAATGGCCGACAGCGGGCTTTTGACTTCGTGCGTGAGTGTTTGCACGTAGTCGGCCACGTAGTTGTGCCCGACCAGCGCGTCGCGCAGCTCCGTGTAGGCGGCATGCAAAGCCCAACGCACGCGTTGGCCCAACCGACCCAGGCCCAAGCCCCAAATGCCTGATCTTTCGGTGCGCAGATGTTGCAAATACTCCGTGAGCAGGCCCGAGGGCAGCACCAGCCACAGCGAGACGATGCAGCCCAGCAGCAGCACCGCGCCCACCGATACCAGCCCCACATAAATGGTTTTCTCGCGCGCCGCCTGGACAAACTGGCCAAAGCTGCGGGTGGGTTTGCCCACGCTGACCGCGCCAATCACCTCCCCCGCCTGCCGCACCGGCGCGGCGACGTACATCACCGCTGTGGCTGCGTTGTCTGGCACATCGGGCGTGGTGCGTGCGCCGTACTGACCGCGCAATGCCAGGTGAATGTCGCGCCACTGCGAATAGTCAGCACCGGTGGCCTGACCCAGCGAGTCATACAACACGCG
>JAYUXO010000370.1:0-7605 GCA_043753505.1 Comamonadaceae bacterium | reverse complement strand
AGAGGTTTCTGTACATCAAAAATTTATACTACAAAAATATTCTGTGTAGTATAAATTGCGTTGTCGCCCTGATGACAAGATGACTTCACCGCTAGCTTAAACGACAGATGACTGAATACCCGCCACACGCCCAACGGGTTTTTGTCATCTGTCATGGCCGCTGCAAAGCAACGGCGTCATTTGTCATCGGCCACCCGTCATCCGCACGATCAGCCGCGACCCGCCTTCTTGCGCTCGTGCTCTTTCAAGTGCCGCTTGCGCAGGCGAATGCTTTTGGGGGTGATCTCGACCAGCTCGTCGTCTTCAATAAATTCCACGCCGTACTCCAGGGTGCAGTCAATCGGCGGGGTGATCTTGATGGCGTCTTCTTTGCCGGAGACGCGGAAGTTGGTCAGCTGCTTGGTGCGGGTGGCGTTGACCACCAGGTCGTTGTCGCGGTTGTGAATGCCCACAATCATGCCTTCGTACACAGGGTCGTTGGCGCGTACAAACATGCGACCACGGTCGTCCAGCTTGCCCAGGGCGTAGGTGAAAATTTCGCCGTCGTCCATGGAAATCAGCACGCCGTTTTTGCGGCCACCAATCTCGCCCTTGTGCGCTTCGTAGCTGTCAAAAATATTGCTGATCAAGCCGCTGCCTCGCGTCAGGTTCAAAAACTCGTTGGTAAAGCCAATCAGGCCCCGCGCTGGAATGCGGTACTCCAGACGCACGCGGCCACGGCCATCGGGTTCCATATTGACCAACTCGGCCTTGCGCTCGCCCAGCGCCTGCATCACACCGCCCTGGTGCTGGTCTTCGATGTCGACGGTCACCATTTCAATGGGTTCATGCTTTTCACCGTTCACATCCCGCATCACCACGCGGGGCTTGGACACGGCCATCTCGTAGCCTTCACGGCGCATGTTTTCCAACAGGATGGTCAGGTGCAGTTCGCCGCGACCCATCACCTCAAAAATACCTTCTTCGTCGGTTTCTTTGACGCGCAAAGCCACGTTGTGCTGCAGCTCTTTTTGCAGGCGGTCCCAGATCTGGCGGCTGGTGACGAACTTGCCTTCGCGACCAGCCAGCGGGCTGGTGTTGACGCAAAAATTCATGGTTAGCGTCGGCTCGTCCACCTTGAGCATGGGCAGCGGCGCGGGGTTGGCCGGGTCGGTAATCGTCACGCCAATGCCAATGTCGGTCAGGCCGTTGATCAGCACAATTTCGCCTGGCCCGGCCTCGGTAGCCTGCACCCGCTCCAGGCCCTGAAAAGTCAACACCTGGTTCACACGGCCTTTAACGACTTTGCCATCCGGCCCTTCCATCACGACAACGTCCATCATGGGTTTGATGGTGCCCTGGCTGATACGGCCCACGCCAATGCTGCCGACAAATGTGGAGAAATCAAGTGCCGAGATTTGCAGTTGCAGCGGTGCACTCGCATCCCCTTTTTGCGCGGGCACATGCCTCAAGATGGTGTTGAACAGGGCCGACATGTCGGGGCCCCACTGCTCGCCCTGGGCACCCTCGTCCATGGAGCTCCAGCCGTTGATGCCCGAGGCATAAACCACGGGAAAGTCCAACTGCTCGTCAGTGGCACCCAGCTTGTCAAAGAGGTCAAACGCGGCGTCGACCACGTACTGCGGGCGCGAGCCAGGCTTGTCGACCTTGTTGACCACCAGAATGGGTTTAAGGCCCAGTGCGAGTGCCTTCTTGGTCACAAAGCGGGTTTGCGGCATGGGGCCTTCCTGTGCATCAATCAGCAGCACCACGCCGTCGACCATGCTCAAGGCGCGCTCCACCTCGCCGCCAAAGTCAGCGTGGCCGGGGGTGTCGACGATGTTGATGTGTGTGCCTTCCCAGGTCACGGCGCAGTTTTTGGCCAGGATCGTGATGCCACGTTCTTTTTCAATCGCGTTGTTGTCCATGACGGTGTCGACCACTTTTTCGTGCTCGGCAAAGGTGCCCGACTGGCGCAGCAGCTGGTCGACCATGGTGGTTTTGCCATGGTCCACGTGGGCAATGATGGCGATGTTGCGGATTTGTTTGATGGTCATGCTTGTGCTTTCTCGGTACTACTCTGGTTTTCAAAAACTGGGTTAAAAATCTGGGTTGTTGATCTGCTGTATTTCAATGGGGCTCAGTAGCCGCCCCGGAATCAATTCGCCGCTTTTGATGTGCGCGGTGCCCAGCAAGCTGGTCGGCTCGCTGCCGTACACCGCCACCTGCTCGCAATCGGCCCAATCGCCACGACGACGCAGGCCGCTTAAAAAACGCCCCGCATTGTCGGGCTCCAGCGTGACAGGGCTGTGGTTGACGAGCAAAGCATCCACCAGCAACAAATTGGACAAGCGCTCCGGCTCGCTTTGCGCCTCCAATTGCGCCAGGCTGATGCAGTGCGCCACATCAAAGTGGCCGGTCTGCACACGGCGCAGCGCAACCACGTGCGCACCGCAGCCCAGGGCCTCGCCAATGTCTTGCGCCAGTGTTCGAATGTAGGTTCCTTTGCTGCATTTCACTATCATTTTAATAGCTTGTTGAGCAGTATCTACATGGGCTAGAGCCATAGTTAGTTCGTATATGGTCACGTTCCGTGCCGCACGCTCCACTTCGATGCCTTCGCGGGCGTATTCGTACAAGGCCTTACCGTCTTTCTTCAACGCGCTGTACATCGGCGGCGTTTGCTGGATGGGGCCGGTGAAACGCTCACACACCTGCGCCACAAGCTCGGGCCATACGTCCACCGGTCGGGCTAGCACCACATCGCCTTCTGCATCGCCGGTGGTGGTGGTGGTACCCAGCAACGCCGTGGCTTCGTAACATTTGTCGGCATCCAGCTGCAACTGACTGAACTTGGTGGCGGCACCAAAGCACAGCGGCAGCACACCGGTGGCCAACGGATCCAACGTGCCGGTATGGCCTGCTTTTTCGGCGCGCAACAGCCACTTGGCTTTTTGCAGCGCGTCGTTGCTGGACAACCCAAGCGGTTTGTCCAACAGCAGCACCCCGTGCACGGGGCGCCTGGCAACCCGTGCGCGAGGCGTAAGCGACATATCAGTCCTCGTTCTTGGAACGGGAGGCCACCGCTTGCGCGATGAGTGCATTCATATCGGCAGCGCGTTCCGTCGTGCGGTCAAACAAAAAATGCAAGGTTGGCACGGTGTGAATATGCAAGCGCTTGAACAAGCCGTTGCGCAAAAAACCAGCAGCCTGGTTCAGCGCCGCCGTGGTCTCCACCGGGTCGCCATTGAGCATGCTGAAAAATACCTTGGCATGGGCGTAGTCAGGCGTGACTTCGACTGCCTGAATCGTCACCATGCCCACCCGAGGGTCTTTCAACTCGCGCGCAATCAACTCCGTCAGATCACGCTGGATCTGATCGGCCACCTTGAAGGCGCGGTTGGGGGTGGTGGATTTTTTAGGCATGGCTCGAATACGGATTCAGGACGCAGAATTTACGCAGAAGTCGCAAAAAATTCAAAATAATTCAGTTCAATCTTTTGGGTGTTCTTCTGCGTTTTCTGTGTAACTTCTGCGTAACTTCTACGATTTATGCGTCCGGAAGTCCGCATTACAAAGTTCGTGCCACTTCCCGAATTTCGAAGAACTCCAACTGATCACCTTCATTGATGTCGTTGTAGCCCTTGATGTTCAAGCCGCACTCAAAGCCTTCCTTGACTTCTTTCGCGTCGTCCTTGAAGCGCTTGAGCGATTCCAGCTCGCCGGTATAGATAACCGCGTTGTTGCGCAAGAGGCGCAGGCGCGCGGTGCGGCGCACGAAGCCGCTGGTGACCATACAGCCGGCAATCGAGCCGATTTTGGAGACTTTGAACACCTGGCGGATCTCGGCCGTGCCAATGACTTCTTCGCGCTTGTCCGGCGTCAGCATGCCACTCATGGCTAGCTTCAACTCGTCTACCGCGTCGTAAATAATGCTGTAGTAATTGATGTCCACACCGTTGTTTTCGGCCAGCTTGCGCGCACCGGCATCGGCCCGCACGTTGAAGCCGATCACCAGGGCCTTGGACGCAATGGCCAGGTTGATGTCGGACTCGCTGATGCCGCCCACAGCGGAGTAGACCAACTGCACCTTCACCTCGTCGGTCGACAGCTTGAGCAGCGACTGGCCCAGCGCTTCCTGCGAGCCCTGCACATCGGCCTTGATGATGATGGGGACGAGTTTGACTTCGCCCGCATTGATGTCGGAAAACACGTTCTCCAGTTTGGCCGCCTGCATCTTGGCCAGCTTGGTGTTGCGGAACCTGCCAGCGCGGTAGGTGGCAATTTCACGGGCACGGCGCTCGTCGGCCATCACCATGAATTCGTCACCGGCTTGCGGCACCTCGGTCAGGCCCTGAATTTCCACGGGAATGGAAGGGCCTGCCGATTTGATGGGCTTGCCGTTTTCGTCCAGCATGGCGCGCACGCGGCCAAAAGTCTGGCCAGCCAGCACCACATCGCCCGCCTTCAAGGTGCCTGACTGCACAAGCACGGTGGCCACGGGGCCGCGGCCTTTGTCCAGCTGCGCCTCGATGACCAGGCCCTTGGCGGGCGCGTCTACCGGCGCTTTCAATTCCAGCACCTCTGCTTGCAGCAGCACCTGCTCCAGCAATTCGTCGATACCCAAACCCGTGCGGGCCGACACACCTACAAACGGCGATTCACCGCCAAATTCTTCGGGCACCACTTCCTCAACCACCAGCTCGCCCTTGACGCGCTCGGGGTTGGCATCGGGCTTGTCCATCTTGTTCATGGCCACCACGATGGGCACACCCGCTGCCTTGGCATGCTTGATGGCCTCTTTGGTTTGTGGCATCACGCCGTCGTCAGCCGCCACCACCAGAATCACGATGTCGGTGGCTTTGGCACCGCGGGCACGCATGGCCGTGAAGGCCTCGTGACCCGGCGTGTCCAGAAACGAAATCATGCCGCGTGGGGTTTCCACGTGGTAGGCGCCGATGTGCTGGGTGATACCACCGGCCTCACCCGAGGCCACTTTGGCGCGGCGAATGTAGTCCAGCAGCGATGTTTTGCCATGGTCCACGTGGCCCATGACGGTGACCACCGGCGCGCGCGGCAACGACGGTGCGTTGTTCAACGCCACATCGTCTTCGGTGAAGGCTTCCGGGTCGTCCAGCGCGGCCGTGACGGCCTTGTGGCCCATTTCTTCAACCACGATCATCGCGGTGTCCTGGTCCAGCGGCTGGTTGATGGTGACCATCTGGCCCAGCTTCATCAGGTGCTTGATGACCTCAGACGCCTTGATGGCCATCTTGTGAGCCAACTCGGAAACCGTGATGGTCTCGGGCACATGCACTTCCAGAATGCGCGCTTCCACCGGTGCTTGCTGCATGGGCTGGTCTTCGCGACCGTTGCGGTCGCCGCGACGGCCACGGGGACCTGCACGCCAGTTGCCGCGGCCCACACCACCCGAGGCGTCACCCCGGGTCTTGATTTCCTTCTTCTTGGCCGGGTCGCCCGCCCAGCTGGATGACAGCTTGGCAGACTTGACTTCTTTACCTGCTGCAGCGCCGGGTGCGGCAGGCGCACCGGGTGCACCTGCCGGGCGGGCTGGGCCGCCAGCAGGCGTGGCCGGTTTGTGCAAAGTGCCCTTGACGGCAGGCTTGGGTGGCTCGGCCTTGACCATGTTGGTCTTGGGTTCATCGGGCTTTTTGGCCAACAACACTTTTTTGGGTGCTGACATCATCGTGCGGATGGCCGCAGCTTCAGCCTCGGCCTTGCGGCGACGCTCACCCAGATCGGCGGCGCGGGCCACTTCTTCTTCGGCACGTGCTTTGGACTGGGCTGCCGCTAGCTCGCGGGCTTTCTCATGTTTCTGCTCAGCCGTTTCAACTGCCGGTGCGGCGGCGCTGTCGCTTGGCTCGCTGGTGGTGCTCGTGCTCTCGTTTGCTACGTTTGTAATAGCTGCTTGAGCAGTATCTACCTGCGATAAAGCCGTTTTTTCTTTAGAAACTAATTGAGAGGCGGACTGGGAAACAGATTGAGATAGCGCCCTTGCCTGCGCCGCCGCCTGATCACGCAGCGCCTGGCGTGCTTCGTCTTCCTGACGTTGCTGGCGGCGCGCTGCCAGTTCTTCTTCCTGGCGTCGGATGAACTCAGCCTGGCGGCGCGCCTCTTCTTCACGGCGAGCCAATTCGGCATGGTCAATCACCGGCAGGTTCTCCACTTCTGGCGCGGCTTCCGGCAGTTGTGCAGACGGCTCTTCGCCACCGCTGACCTCGTCTTCGCGTTTGATAAAAGTGCGCTTCTTGCGCACTTCCACCTGAATCGTGCGCGCCTTGCCTGTGGCGTCAGCCTGCTTGATTTCGCTAGTGGATTTCTTCACCAACGTGATCTTTTTACGGTCAGCGCTCAGCGTGCCGTGGCTGGCTTGCAGGTGCGCCAGCAGTTTTTGCTTGTCAGCGTCCGACAGCGCATCGCGCGGCGAGGTTTTTAAAACCCCCGCGCTTTTCAATTGCTCCAGCAATTGATCGGTTGTTTTCTTGAGTTCATTTGCGAACTCGGCGACGGTCGTTGCGGACATGAGAAGAGGTGCCTTTGGTTTTGGCATTGCCGGGCCTTGCGGGTGCCAGCTAGCCTTCAGGGGATATTTAAGTTTTCATAATGTCTTCATGACGTTCAGGCCTTTGTACCCGTGTCACCGCCCGGGTCGCCGGTAAACCAGTGCTCACGTGCTTTCAGGATCAAGGTCTTGGCTTCGTCCTCCGACTGGCCCGTCAGGTCAATCAGTTCGTCCACCGCCAGGTCAGCCAGATCGTCCAGGGTATGAATGCCGCCGTCGGCGAGTTTGCCAATCAGCACCAGGGTCAAGCCGTCCAGGTCGCGCAGGTCCTGCGACACGTCGTCCACACTTTCTTCGTGGACGATTTCCATGGTCAGCAAAGCGTCTTTTGCGCGGGTGCGCAGTTCATTGACCGTGTCTTCGTCAAAACTTTCGATGTCCAGCATTTCCTGAATCGGCACGTACGCCACTTCTTCCAGGCTGGTAAAGCCTTCAGCAATCAGGATGTCAGCGATCTCTTCGTCCACGTCGAGCTTTTCCATGAACAACTTGCGGCTGTTGGTGGTCTCGCCCGCCTGCTTTTCGGCCGACTCGGCCGCGTCCATGATATTAATTTTCCAGCCGGTCAGGTCGGATGCCAAGCGTACGTTCTGGCCGCCACGGCCAATCGCGATGGCGAGATTTTCTTCGTCTACCACTACGTCCATGGCGTGTTTTTCCTCGTCCACCACGATGGAGGAAACGTTGGCCGGGGCCAGCGCACCAATTACAAACTGCGCCGGGTCTTCGCTCCACAACACGATGTCCACACGCTCGCCGGCCAGCTCATTCGTCACGCCGTTCACGCGCGTGCCGCGCACGCCGACACAGGTGCCGATCGGGTCCACCCGTTTGTCATGCGACAGCACAGCGATCTTGGCGCGCGAACCGGGGTCTCGGGCGCAACTTTTGATCTCGAGCAGACCCTGTTCAATTTCGGGTACTTCCTGACGGAACAGCTCGATCATGTACTCGGGGGCGCTGCGAGACAGGATGATGGGCGCGCCCCGCAAGGTCAAATCCACCTCCATGATCATGGCCCGCACACGGTCACCAGTGCGCAG
>JAYUXO010000369.1:0-7607 GCA_043753505.1 Comamonadaceae bacterium | reverse complement strand
CGCGTTCTCGCTCACTTCTTTGCAGGCAGGATATTCAGCTCGGCCACGGTGGGCAAAAACGAGCCGTTCCACACGGCGTCTGCATTCACCCGGCTCTTGGTGGCGAACGCATCAGACACCTGCGATGCCATCAACGACAGGCGAGGGCCTTTGACCTGTCCAAAGCCTTCAGCGCGGGCATCGGGACTGTTGACCACCGAGTCAATCGCCAGCTTCAGGCGGCGGGTTTCCAACTCCACGTTGATGATGCCGTCGCGCGCTTTCACGGTGTCAATCGCTGCGTCGGGCTTGGCCATCACTTCTTTGGCACCCTTGGCAAAGGCTTGCAGGAAGGCTTTGATGGCGGCCGGGTTTTCCTTGATCATCTTCGGCGAGGCAATGATGACGTTGCCATACAGCTTCACGCCGTTGTCGGCGTACGGCAGTACCACTACGTCTTCAGCCTTCACGCCGCGCGCCTCGATGTTCAGCAGCGACGTGAAGGAAAAGCCGGTGATGGCATCCACATCGCCACGCACCAGCATGGTTTCGCGCAAGGGTGGGTCCATCGCCGTCCAGGTCACGTTGCTCACGTTGTTGGCTTTGGCAAACACCGGCCAGGCTTTGCGACCCGCGTCGAATACAGGCGCACCCAGTTTTTTGCCATTCAAATCGGCGGCGGTTTTGATGCCGGACTTTTTGAGCGCCAGCACCGCGGCGGGCGTGTTGTTGTAGACCATCATCACAGCCACAGGCTTGTTGGGCGCGTCGGGGTTGTTGGCGTGAAATTCCATGAGCGCGGCCAGGTCGGCAAAGCCCATGTCATAGCTGCCTGAGGCCACACGGGTCACGGTGCCGCCCGAGCCGTTGCCGGCGTCAATCGTCACGTCCAGTTTGGCGTCTTTGAAATAGCCCTTGGCAGCGGGCTGCAAAAACAGGGCTGCAGGGCCTTCAAAGCGCCAGTCCAGCTGAAATTTGATGGGGGTGGTCTGTGCTTGGGCTGATCCAAAAGCGGCCATGAAAGCCAGTGCGGTGGCGGTTTTGAAAAGGGAACGCTTGTTCATGTCTAACTCCAGAGAAAAAAATCAGAACGGGGCAGTGATGCAAGACACCACGCAAAAACAGTGCCCGCATCGGGCCTCACATCAGGCAATGGTGCGCAGAACTGTATACAAAACCTGGCGAATTTTGCCCCCGAGTTTCCCTAACAGGCATTTGAAGGCAGTCTCGATTGCTATTAAATATATAGCTGCTTGAGCAGTATTTAAAAGGGATGATGCGCTATTCGGCCAATAAATCGCGCAAAGTACGCGCCACCACCTTGGTGGCTCCTTTCAGGTCGCTCAAAGCCAGTCGCTCATCTGCGCGCTTGGCATGCGACTCCAGTACGCTGCGCGGTCCGGCACCGTAGAGCACGCTGGGAATGCCCGCCTCACCATACAGCCGCGCATCGGTGTAAAGCGGCGTGCCCATGGCGGGAATCACCTGGCCAAAAATTTCCCGGCCGTGCTTTTGAATCGCTTCGACCAGCGGCTGGTTGCCTGGCAGCGGTTTCATGGCGTTGGCCAGCAACAGGCGGCGAATCTCCACGTTGACGGAGTTTTCCAGCCCGCGAAGGTTGTTGAAAGCGGCTGCCGCCACGTTGATCACATTGCAGATGGAAGCGTCGACTTCAGACGGCTTTTCCTCCGGAATCATGCGGCGGTCCAGCTTGAAGCTGACTTTGCCGGGGACCACGTTGGTGTTGGTGCCGCCCTCAATACGCCCGATGTTCAGATAAGGGTGGGTGATGCCTGGCACCTTGGACGTAATGCGGCGGTAGCGGGCATTTTGCAAATAGAGCGCCCGCAAAATGCCATTAGTTGCCTGCAACGCGTCCACACCGCTTTCGGGAATGGCCGCATGTGCCATCCGGCCGTTGACCGTAACCTCCATCTGGATGCAGCCGTTGTGCGCGGTGATCACTTCGTAGCTGAAACCAGCGGCAATCACCAGGCTGGGTTGGGTCAGGCGATTGCGCAGCAGCCAGCCGGGGCCCAGCTCGCCGCCAAATTCTTCGTCGTACGTGAAGTGCAGCTCCACGCTGCCTTTCAGCTTGGTGCTCAGCGCTTCCAGCGCACGCAGCGCAAAGGTGTAGGTGGCAAAGTCGCTCTTGCTCACGGCGGTGGCACGGCCGTACATCTTGCCGTTTTCAATCTGCGCCTCATACGGGTGGCGCGTCCAGCCCTCACCAGGCGGTACCACGTCGCCATGGGCATTCAGCGCAATGATTTTTCCGGGGCCAAAGCGCTTGCGCACGATGAGGTTGGTAATCGATTGCATGCCGCAAGCGCGCACCTCTTCTTCAGGCACCACATGCTTTTCGGCATGCAGGTCAAACGCCTTCAGCAGCTCGGCTGTGCGCTCGGCATGCGGCGCGTTGTCGCCCGGTGGTGTGTCAGTGGGCACACGAACCAGCGCCTGCAAAAAGGCCACCTCGTCGTCAAAATGTGCATCGACCCAGGCGTCCAGCTGGTCGTAATCAGTCATCGTTTTTCCCTACCCAAGTTACTTAATAAGTTTTGAAATGCGTCCACCGCCAGCTGAATGTCGCAGTGGGTGCTGGACTCCAGCGGGTTGTGGCTGATACCGGAATTTTCGCCGCGCACAAACAGCATGGCCTGCGGCATCACCTCGTGCAGCTTCATCGCGTCGTGTCCCGCGCCGCTGGGCATGCGATGCAGTGGCAAGCCCAGCGCTGCCACGGCGGTTTCCCATCGTTGTTGCCAGGCGGTATCACTTGGCGCAGCAGCGGCGCGCAGGGTTTCTTCGATGGTGTGCTGCAGGCCACGTTTTTCGCAGATGGTTAAGAGTTCGCGCAGCACATCGGCCACCAGCGCGTCACGATGTGCGTCAGCTGGTGCACGCAAATCCAGCGTGAACTGGCAGCGGCCTGGCACCACGTTGGTCGAGCCGCCGGGCACGTTCAACATACCCACGGTGCCCACCGAATCGCCGTCGTGCGCCGCGCGTTTCTCGACATACAAGATGAGTTCGGCCACTGCAGCCGCAGCATCGCGGCGGCGGTTCATCGGCGTGGTGCCCGCGTGGCTGGCCATGCCGGTTACCTCGCAGGCGTAGCGCACGCTGCCGTTGATGGAGGTGACGATGCCCAGCGGCAGGTTCAGCTCGTTCAGCACCGGGCCCTGCTCAATGTGCACTTCTACGAAACCCAGGTAGTGCGCCGGGTCACGTTGCAGCGCGGCAATGGCGGGTAGGGTGCCGGGCAGTCCCGCGGCATGCATGGCCTGCTGCATGGAAATTCCGTCTTTGTCTTGCTGGGTTAGCCACGCGGGATTGAACTGGCCAACCAATGCGCCAGAGCCCAGAAACGTGGCTTTGTAGCGCTGACCTTCTTCTTCAGCGAAGGCCACGACCTCAACAGCGAGTGGCAAGCGCTGGCCTGCACGTGCGAGTGCCTGCACGCACACCATAGGCACCAGAATACCCAGGCGGCCGTCGAACTTGCCGCCGTTGCGCACGGTGTCGTAGTGGCTGCCGGTCAACAAAGCTTTAGCCCCTGGCGTAGCAGCCTGATACCGCCCCACCACATTGCCCACTGCGTCCACACCCACTTCGTCAAATCCGCATTCGCGCATCCAGGTTGCCAGCTGCGCGGCACAAGCCTGGTGAGCTTCGGTGAGGTAGGTCACCGTCAATTGCCCCTGCTCCTTGTATTCAGGGTCGCTGTGCATGGCCAGGGCCTGCGCCCAGTCCCACACCTGGTTGCCCTGGTGAGGCGTCATGCCCAGCTTGTCCAGCAGCCTGATTTCGGCTATGCGGTGAATGTTGCGCAGCGCTTCAGCCTGCTCGAAATCCACCGGGTTCAGCAGGCGGCGCTGCCAGGTGCTCATGATCTGCTGCCTGCTTAAACCGGTGCCACGCGGCCCGCGCACTGCCAGAATGAAAGGAAAGCCGAAGCGCGCGTTGTAGTCGGCATTGAGTTGTTGAATCTGCGCCAGTTCTTGCGGGCTGCAATGCGTCAATCCTGCGCTGTTTTGCTCATGGCTGGACTCCGCTGTCAGCGTCTGGCTGACCATGGCAATGCCCGCCAGCTCGGGGTGGGCGCGAATGAGGTTTATTTGAGCTTCGGGTGCGGCTTGGGAGACAACCTGCACCATCGCTTGCTGCATCTGCACCACCGACGTGAAAGGCCATTGCGCCAGCGCCTGCTCCACGATCCACGGCGAATGCTCGTACAAGCCGTGCAGAAGTTGAGCGGCGTGTTCGGTTGATGCAGCGTTAATTGCCGCCAGTGAAGTGGTCATGCCGGTACCTTGTAAGGGTGCACCGCCTGCCAGTGCTGCGCAATGTCGATGCGCCGGCAAATCCACACCCGCTCATGGCGTTGCACATGGTCCAAAAAGCGTTGCAGCGCCACGATGCGGCCAGGTTTGCCGAGGATGCGGCAGTGCATGCCGATGCTCATCATCTTGGGTACGGCTTGAGCCGACTGTGTCTCGTCGCCTTCGGCGTACAGCGCATCAAAACTGTCTCGCAAGTAGGTAAAAAAGTGGTCAGCGGTGTTGAAACCCTGCGCCTGCACGAAGCGCATGTCGTTGCAGTCCAGCGAGTAGGGCACCACCAAGTGCCCTGCGGTGCTGCCATCGGTTTTTTGCACCGGCATCCAGAAAGGCAGGTCGTCACCGTAATAGTCGCTGTCGTAAGCAAAGCCGCCGTGGTCGGCCACCAGGCGGCGGGTATTGGGACTGTCGCGACCGGTGTACCAGCCCAGTGGCCACTGGCCGCCCGTCATGGTGCGAATGATTTGTGTGCCTTCCTGCATGTGGGCGCGCTCGGTAGATTCGGGCAGGTGCTGGTAATGAATCCAGCGCAGGCCGTGACAGGCGATTTCGTGACCCAGTTGCGTAAAGGACTGCGTGAGCTCCGGATAGCGCTGCAAGGCCATCGACACACCAAACACGGTGAGCGGCAGGCTCCGATTTTCAAATTCCCGCAAGATACGCCAAACGCCTGCGCGTGAGCCGTATTCATACATCGACTCCATGCTCATGTGGCGTGCTTCAAACGCTTGGGCCGACACGATTTCCGACAGAAAAACTTCTGATGCTGCGTCACCATGCAGCACGTTGTTTTCGCCGCCCTCTTCGTAGTTCAACACAAATTGCACGGCAATACGGGCGCTTCCAGGCCATTGCGCATGCGGTGGGTTGCGGCCGTAGCCAATCAGGTTGCGTGGGTAATGAGGGTGGTAGGGTGAAGAGGTCATGCTGTCAACGCTACGGCAACGTCGTAGCTGGGTAAGGCGCGGTCAAACGCCAGATTTTCTTCCACGTGCAGCAGATGCTCGCCCATTAAACGCACGGCTAGCGCTTCATCTCTGGCCGCCATGGCTTTGACGATTTGCGCATGTTCTTCGCATGAATGCTCTGCCGCGCTGGCGCTTTGATACATGAGCGTGATCAACGCACAACGCGAAACCAGTTCACCCAGCATTTGTGCCAACACCTCGTTGCCCATCAGCTGCGCCACGCGCACATGAAAGTCGCCCAGCAAGTGCGTGCGGTTGGTGGCATCGTCCCTTTCGAGAGCTGCTTTTTCCTGCGCCACGTGCCCGCGCAGGACTTTGAGCTTGGCGGGTGTCACCTCACGCACAAAGCTGCGCGTCATCTCGGCTTCCAGCATGCGGCGCACCGCAAAAATCTGGCGTGCTTCCGTCACCGACGGTGCCGCCACAAACGCGCCGCGTGCAGGCTCCAGGTTGATCAGGCGGTTTTGTGCCAACTGGAACAAGGCTTGACGCACCAGCGTGCGCGACACGCCAAAGTGGTCTGCCAACTTTTGTTCAGCCAGTTTGCTGCCCGGCTGCAAGCGGTGCTCCACGATGGCACGGGTCAGCGCCTCGACGATGGTGGCGGTGTTGGTGGACTTGACGTATTCCATCTTCAAATGATAGCCGGACGCGCAAACTGTATACACTGCTGTTTACCAAAAGTCTTGAAAAGGAGCGACCGTGGGTTTAAGCACACATGTTCTGGACACCATGCACGGCTGCCCCGCAGCGGGCATGTTGGTCGCGCTGTTTACCACCCAACATTTAAACGGCGTGCACACCGCGCAACGGGTCAAACAGTTTGTGCTGAACGCCGATGGCCGCAGCCCCGACGGCCCGCTGTATGACAACGCCAGCCTGCGCGCGGGCACTTATCGCCTGGTTTTCGATGTTTCTGCCTACTTCATGGCACGCGGTGTAATGCTGCCGCAACCCCCGTTTTTGGATCAGGTCAGCCTGGACTTTGGAATTGCCCACGAAGACCAGCACTACCACGTGCCACTGTTGGTCAGCCCCTGGAGTTATTCGACGTACCGTGGATCGTGATCGTGCATCCGTGATCCTGGATGCCAGCGCTGCCATCCTGGAGCTAAGACAGCACCTGCAACGCACGCCTTGCGTACGGGTCAGCGTGCAAGCCCACCAGGGCTCAGTCCCGCGGGAAACGGGTGCGTGGATGCTGGTGACTGCCGATCAACTTCGGGGCACGGTGGGTGGTGGGCAGCTGGAGTTGCAGGCGATTCAGAAGGCGCGAGGCCTGCTGGGAACGTCAATGAATGCATCGCACATCGAGCGCTACCCCTTAGGCCCGTCTCTGGGCCAGTGCTGCGGCGGCGTGGTGCATCTGCAGTTTGAGTCGTTTGTACCTGCAGACACGCAACGAATCGACGAAGTGGTGGTACGTTTGAACGCAGCGGTGGTGGCCCAGCGAACGCCCGTGGCGCTGTTTGGCGGTGGCCACGTGGGCCATGCCATCGTGCAGGCGCTGGCCCCACTGCCTTTTGCCGTGCGTTGGGTCGACAGCCGCGACGAAATTTTCCCGACAGATCTACCGCTCAATGTCAGTGTTGAACACTCCAACCCGGTGCACGCCGCGGTTCACGATTTGTCCACTCAATCGCGGGTGCTCACCATGAGTTTCAGCCACGCTGAAGACCTGGACATCGTGGCCGCCTGTCTGCAACGCCATCGCGAGCAGGCCGATTTGCCCTTCATTGGTCTGATTGGCAGCCGCACCAAGTGGGCGCGCTTTCGCAACCGTTTGCTGGAGCGGGGATTTACCGAGCTTGAGCTGGCCCGCATCACCAGCCCCATCGGTCTGCCAGGCATCGTGGGCAAGCAGCCTGAGGTAATCGCGGCCAGCGTGGCGGCCCAACTCTTGCAGTTGGTTTCTGCCCAACGCCAAACGCTTCCTCCCGCTCATCAAGGACACTAAAACCATGGAAAGCTACCTCCTCGACTGGGCCAACCTGCTGCTACGCTGGGTGCACGTGATCACCGCCATCGCGTGGATTGGCTCCTCTTTTTACTTCGTGTTTTTAGACAGCAGCTTGACCCCGCCGCTTGATGAAAAACTGCGCAAAGAGGGGGCCACGGGCGAAATCTGGGCGGTGCACGGCGGCGGTTTCTACCATCCCGTCAAGTACGCCGTGCAGCCACCGCAACTGCCCGCGCACCTGCATTGGTTTTACTGGGAAAGCTACAGCACCTGGCTGAGCGGCATGGCGCTATTTGGCGTGCTGTATGCGTTCAACGCCAGCACCTACCTGATCGACAAAAGCCTGATGGACTGGTC
>JAYUXO010000368.1:0-3079 GCA_043753505.1 Comamonadaceae bacterium | reverse complement strand
CGATTCAGGACCACATCACCCGTGCCGCGTGGGGCGATGTGTGGCAGCGCCCCGGGCTGGATTTGAAAACCCGCAGCCTGATCACCGTGGCCATGCTGACTGCCTTAGGCAAGCAACACGAACTCAAAGGCCATGTGCGCGGTGCGTTGAACAACGGCGTCACGCCACAAGAGTTGCAAGAGGTGTTGCTGCACGCCGCGGTGTATTGCGGTGTGCCGACGGCAGTGGATGCCTTTCGCTCAGCGGCTGAGGTGGTGGATGGGCCCGCGAAGCCATAAGCACGGACGAAGCACTGATTGAAAGCTAAATCGGTCTTCCACCCCTTCAGAATAAACTCAAACAGCTATCAAGTTTATAGCGTCTTGGCCAACGATAAGAGCTACCCCGCCATCAACCGTTGCACCAGATCTCCAGTGGTGTGCGCCTTGTATTTACGCATCAAGCGTGCCCGATAAATCTCCACAGTGCGGTGGCTGATGGCGAGGGCTTTGCCTATCTGTTTACTGGTCAGGCCGTTCAGCATATAGGCCGCCACTTCCCGCTCGCGCGGTGTGAGCTCGGCTTTCACCGGGCGTTTGGCACTGAGGTCTTCAAAGCTCCAGATGCCGGCACCCAGTGGCTGGGTTTGCACCACGGCGCGGCCGGTGACATGGCACCAGAAGGTTTCGCCTGAAAAGCGGCCGCCCAGGCGTTTCATGATGCGGTCGTCTGCATAAGCGCCGCGCGCATTCATGATGGGGACAATGCGGGCGCCCGCTCGTTCGTACTCGTCAGCGCTGGGGTAAAGAAGCTGAAACGACTGGCCGATCAATTGATCCGGTGTGGCACCGAACATCTCGCACACCCGCTGGTTGCAATCGACCATGACGCGGTTATGCGACAGCACCAGCCCAACGGGAGCCAGATTGAACGCCAGACGGTAGTCAATCAAATCTTTCGAAATTGCATTTGCATTTGTCATGGTTACGAAATACTACGTAGCAGGCTAAGTAGTATCGTGCGCAGTCAGCGACCCAACCTCACAGGAGACTTTCTTGAACAAAATTTACCCCAGTGCCAGCGCCGCCTTGGCGGACGTGGTGCAAGACGGCCAGCTCATGGCTGTGGGCGGCTTTGGTTTGTGCGGCATTCCCGAGGCGTTGATTGACGCGCTGCGGGACAGCGCGGTGCAAAACCTCACCGTGATTTCCAACAACGCGGGCGTGGACGGCTTCGGCTTGGGCAAGCTGCTGGAGTCGCGCCAGATCACCAAAATGATTGCCAGCTACGTGGGCGAGAACAAAGAATTTGAACGCCAGTATTTAGCGGGCGAGCTGCAACTGGAGTTCACACCGCAGGGCACGCTGGCTGAGAAGCTGCGCGCGGGTGGTGCGGGCATTCCGGCGTTTTTCACCAAAACTGGGGTGGGCACGATGGTGGCAGAGGGCAAGGAGCTGCGTGAATTTGACGGCGAAACCTATGTGATGGAGCGCTCGCTGGTGCCGGACGTGTCACTGGTCAAAGCGCACCGGGCTGACAAGTCGGGCAATCTGCAGTTTCGCCTCACGGCGCGTAATTTCAACCCCGCTGTTGCCATGGCGGGCAAGGTGTGTATTGTGGAAGTGGAGGAAATTGTGGAGACCGGCGAGATGGTGCCCGACCAAGTGCACCTTCCCGGCATTTATGTCCACCGCATCGTGTTGAACGCCAAGCCGGAAAAGCGGATTGAGAAAAGAACAGTCACTGAAAGATCAGGAGTTTGACCATGAGCTGGACACAAGACCAAATGGCGGCCCGCGCGGCCCACGAGCTGCAAGACGGCTTTTACGTGAACCTGGGCATAGGCCTGCCCACCCTGGTAGCCAACCATGTGCCCTCCACGCTGGAGGTGTGGTTGCAAAGCGAAAACGGCATGCTGGGTATCGGCCCGTTCCCGAATGAAGACGAGGTGGATGCCGACCTGATCAACGCCGGTAAACAGACGGTGACCACCATCAAGGGCTCGTCGATTTTTGGCTCGGAGCAGAGCTTTGCGATGATTCGCGGCGGCAAGATCAACCTGTCCATCCTGGGTGCGATGCAGGTCAGCGAAAAAGGCGATCTGGCCAACTGGATGATCCCCGGCAAGATGGTCAAGGGCATGGGCGGCGCGATGGATCTGGTGGCCGGTGTGAAGCGTGTGATCGTGCTGATGGAGCATGTGGCACGCAAGAAAGACGGCACCGAAGACCTGAAAATTTTGCCCACCTGCACCCTGCCCCTGACGGGCGTGGGCGTCGTGGACCGCATCATCACCGACCTGGCTGTGATGGACGTGACGCCCGAAGGACTGAAGGTGGTGGAGCTGGCAGCAGGGGTGACGCTGGAGCAGTTGCAGGCGAAAACCGGCGTGAAGCTGATTTGAGCCTTGTAGCGATGGAGGTTCAGCAGGTACAGGCAAAAAACAGCCAGTAGCCCTTATCGATACTGCTCAAGCAGCTACATTTTTAATAGCATCCCGCGACAGTCCAGCCCCCAGCAACGCCACTAATTCACGCCGACCTTTCGGCGTGAGCACTAACCCTCTGGACTGGCTGTCGGCACGCAGCCAGTCTTGCGCCAGGTGGTGTTGCAGCAACGCGGTGGCCAGGGTGCCCGCCAGGTGTTCGCGCCGTTCGGACCAGTCCATGCACGCATAGGCCAGGCGGGCGTTACCGGTTGACGGTAGCTGCAGGCCCAGCTCCGCCGCCCAGGTTTTGCCCGCAGCGCTCAGCTGCAAGCCCCGGCCACCGTGCTCCAGACCCTGCTCCAGATATTTGCATCGCAGCAACATGTCGTACTGCGCCACTGCGAGCTCGCCGGCCATATGGGCATAGCAACGGCGGGCGCATTTCAACGCTTGGTAAGCAGGTTTGTTCCAGCGCTGGCTGACCTCGTCGACTTGTGCCACCAGGGCCAGCGCTTCCAGCGCGTGGCCCACCTGCGCGTTGGCCAATGAAAAGTACCTGTGCCGACCTTGCGCCCGCACGCTGACCAGTGCGTTATCGACCAACTGCGCCAGCTGGGTGCTGGCCGCCTGCGCCGTGATGCCCGCTGCCCGTGCCAGTTCACCCGCGCTACG
>JAYUXO010000367.1:0-18960 GCA_043753505.1 Comamonadaceae bacterium | reverse complement strand
ACCTGCGTATCTGGCCGCTGCGCGATGTGATCGAAGAGGTGCCGGGACCGGTGTTTGACGTGAATGGCTGGGACTTGCGCAAAGCTTTGCAGTTGCTGGCCAAGGGCAATGCGACCTTGGTGGAGTGGCTGTCGTCGCCGGTGGTCTACCGGGAAGACGCAGCACTGCTCAAGCGGCTGCGCGAAGCGGCTGCGTTGGTGTACCAACCGGCACGCGGCTTTCACCATTACCTGCACATGGCGCGTGGCAACTACCGGGAGTATCTGCAAGGCGAGCAGGTGCGGGCCAAAAAGTACTTGTATGTGCTGCGCCCCATCCTGGCCGCGCAATGGAGCCTGCTGAAAAACGAAGCGCCGCCGATGCGCTTCGAATCGCTGGTGCAAGCGCTGGTGCAAGACCCGGAAGTGCTGGCAGAAATTGCTGACCTGCTGCGCGAAAAACGGGCTGTGGCCGAGCAAGACCTGATGCCCCGCAAGCACCACCTCAATGCGTTCATCGACGCGTCGCTGGCCGAGTTGGCCCACGGTGCCCCCACAGCAGAGCCGCTTGATGTGTCTGTGCTGGACGCCCTGCTACAGGACGTGTTGCTGCCGCGGCAGGTCGGCCAAAACCCGTTTCATTCCGTCTGACCGGATGTCATGAAACGGTCACGTGATGCGGTTCTAATGTAAACGTTTACATCAATCACAACCGTCACGTTTTTCATGAGCATTGAAGCTGTCGCCAAACAAGCCGGTGTGTCGGTCGCCACGGTGTCCCGGGCGTTCAACCTGCCCGACCAGGTGGCACCCGCCACGCGCGAGCGGGTGCAGGCCGTTGCGCGTGCGCTGGGCTACGCGGCCAACAGCAGTGCGCGCACCTTGCGCACGCAAAAGAGCCGGGTGATTGGGGTGGTGCTGCCCAGCCTGCTGAACCCCGTGTTTGCCGAGTGCCTGGACGGCATGGCGCAGGCGGCGTCGGCTGCTGGATACGCCATCATGCCGCTGACCACGCAGTACCAAATCGCTGCCGAGCAGCAAGCCGTGCGCAGCTTGCTGGCCAGCAATGTGGATGGGCTGGCGCTGGTGGTGTCCAACCCCGCGAAATCGGCCAGCCTGGCGCAATTGAAAACCAACGCCACGCCTTATGTGCTGGCCTACAACCAGCATGCGGCGCACCCTTGTGTGGGTGTGGATGGGGAGCGCGCAGTGGCGCAGACCGTGGCGCGGTTGCACGGCCTGGGCCACACACAGATTGCCATGCTCAGCGGCCACCGCAGCGCCTCTGACCGGGCACGCCAGCGGGTGCGTGGCTACCAGCGCGGCATGAAGGCGGTGGGGCTTGGTGCACCCCGCTTGCTGGAGGTGCCGTTTGTGGAAACGGCGGCGCATGAGATTGCTATTTTTTTACAAACCCGCCCACGTCCGACCGCTGTGGTCTGCTCCAACGACCTGATTGCGTTGCGCTGCCTGCGCGCGGCCTGGCTGTGCGGTCTGCGGGTGCCTGAGCAGTTGTCGGTGATTGGTTTTGACGGCATTGCGTTGGGCCAGGACCTGGCCCCCCAACTGACCACGATTGCCCAGCCGAATGCCGAGATTGGCCGGCTGTGTTTGCAGTTGCTCACCGATGCTTTGACTCAGGGCACAGCCCCCCAACCGAGCGCCAGCATCACCTTGGCGCACACCTGGCGCGCAGGCGAATCGTGCGCTGCACCGCCGCCGCAAATAGTTCCCGCCCGTTGTCTTGTTCCTTCTCATCAACCAGGAGTTATCCCGTGAAAAAACTTGTTTCCCGACTTGTTCCCCGACTCGTTTCCCGCGTCGCCGCTGCCAGCCTGCTGGCGCTGGGTCTTGCCACATCAACGCTTGCATCAGCCCAAACCGCCATTTGCTACAACTGCCCGCCCGAATGGGCTGACTGGGGCAGCCAGCTCAAGGCCATCAAGGCGAGAACCGGCGTTACGGTGCCGCCCGACAACAAAAACTCGGGCCAGTCTTTGGCCCAGTTGGTGGCTGAAAAAGCGGCGCCGGTCGCCGATGTGACCTACCTGGGCGTGACCTTTGGCATTCAAGCCAAAAAAGACGGTGTGACCACCGGCTACAAACCAGCTGCCTGGGCCGACATTCCCGATGGTTTGAAAGACGTTGATGGCAGCTGGTTCACCATTCACACCGGCACCCTGGGCCTGATGGTGAATGTGGATGCGCTCAAGGGCAAGCCCATTCCCAAATCGTGGGCCGATCTGCTCAAGCCGGAGTACAAGGGTCTGGTCGGTTATCTGGACCCCTCATCAGCCTTCGTGGGCTACGTGGGCGCTGTTGCCATCAACCAGGCCCGTGGCGGCACGCTGGACAACTTTGGCCCGGCGATTGAGTACTTCAAGGCCCTGCAAAAGAACGAGCCCATCGTGCCCAAACAGACGTCTTACGCGCGGGTGATCTCGGGCGAAATAGCCATCTTGCTGGATTACGACTTCAACGCCTACCGCGCCAAGTACAAAGACAACGCCAACGTGGCCTTTGTGATTCCCGCAGAAGGCACGCTGGTGGTGCCTTACGTGATGAGCCTGGTGAACAAAGGACCCAACGCTGAAAACGGCAAGAAGGTTCTGGACTTCGTGCTCTCTGACGAAGGCCAGGCCTTGTGGGCCAACGCCTACCTGCGCCCGGTGCGAGCCAGTGCCATGAGCCGTACACCCCAAGAGGTCCAGTCGCGCTTTCTGCCTGCTGCGGAATATGCGCGTGCCAAGACGGTGGACTACGCCAAGATGGCTGAGGTGCAAAAGGGCTTCTCGGACCGGTATCTGAAAGAGGCCCAGTAACTTGGACTTGCCTGCCTCTCCCGCGTGCGGGAGACGAGGATCAAGCTCCCTGCCCCCGCAAGGGGAGAGGGAGCAAGACAAGGCGGTTTTAAGCAAAAACTGCCTCCCGCCCTTTTATTCATTGCTCAAGCAGCTATATAAAACATAGCAACATGAACGTGCCTTCCGCCATCAAAGCTTTCTGCTGGGCCCCTGCCGCCGCCTTCTTCGCTGCCTTCTGGCTGTTGCCAGTGGCGCGTCTGATGAGCTTGCCCGCGGAAAAAGGGTGGGAGACTTATTTCGTGGTGCTCACCAACGCGCGGTACCTGACCAGCCTGCTGCAAACCCTGGCCCTGTCGTTGGCGGTGACCGCTGCTACCTTGGTGCTCGGCGGTGCAGTGGGCATTTTTCTCGCACGCAATCAGTTCATGGGCAAACGAGTCCTGTTGGCGTTGCTGACCTTGCCGCTGTCGTTCCCCGGCGTGATCGTGGGCTTTTTCGTGATCTTGCTGGGTGGCCGACAAGGCCCGATTGCGCAGTGGAGCCAGGCGATGGGGCTAGGTAATTGGACTTTTGCTTACGGCTTGCTGGGCTTGTTTCTGGCTTACCTGTATTTCTCGCTGCCGCGTGCCATCAGCGCCTACACCGCCGCCGCGCAAGGCATGGATGCGGGTCTGGAAGAAGCCGCGCGCTGCCTGGGTGCCTCGCGCTGGCACGTGGTGCGCGATGTGTGGCTGCCGCAGCTGGCCCCGACCACGCTGGCTTGCGCGGCTATTGTGTTTGCCACCGCCATGGGCGCGTTTGGCACGGCCTTCACGCTGTCGACCAAGTTCGAAGTGCTGCCCATTTCGATTTACAACGAGTTCACCAACTACGCCAACTTTGCGCTGGCCGCGTCGCTCTCGATAGCGCTGGGCTTGATGACATGGCTGGTGCTGTTTGCCGCGCGGCGGCTGGGTTCGACAAACCTGGTGTCTGCATGAAGCACCACTCGCCGATGCTGCTGCTGGTCACCGTGCTGGTGGCGTTGTTCATGGTCACGCCCATCGTGCTGTCGGTGCTGGCGGGCCTGGTCAACAACTACAGCCAGGGCTTGTCCAGTGGTTTGACCACGCGCTGGCTGGTCCAGGTGTGGGAGGGTTACGGCAACACGGTATGGGCCAGTCTGGCGCTGGCGGCCAGCTGCGTGCTGGGCACCGCGCTGATGGGTGTGCCCTGCGCTTACGCCCTGGCAACGAGCAAAAGCCGTTGGGCGCGGGCGTTTGAAGAGCTCATCACCCTGCCAGTGGCCGTGCCGGGCCTGGCCACTGCGCTGGCGCTGATCCTGGCTTACGGGCAGATCAAGGGCTTTCGCACCAGCTACACGTTCATTTGGGTGGGGCACATGGTGTTCACCTTGCCTTTCATGGTGCGCACCGTGGCGGCGGCGTTTGAGCGGCCTGAGCTGCGCGCGCTGGACGAAGCTGCGCGCACCCTGGGCGCCAGCTTCAGCCAGCGTTTTTTGGGCGTGCTGGTGCCTGCCGTGGCCCCCGCTATCGTGGCCGGTGGTTTGATGGTATTCACGCTGTCGGTAGGGGAATTCAACCTGACCTGGATGTTGCACACGCCGCTCATGCGCACCCTTCCGGTGGGCCTGGCCGACAGCTATGCGTCAATGCGGCTGGAAGTGGGCTCGGCGTACACGCTGGTGTTTCTGATGGTGGTGTTGCCCGTGTTGTGGGCTCTGCAAACGTTGGCGGCGCGCGTGCAAGCCCGGTATGGCGTGGGTTGATGGACTTCAATTGACGGACCCAATGGATGTAATGAGCTGATGCAAGATCTTGAACAAACCCGCGTCAGCGTCACAGACTGCGCTAAAACTTACGCCGATGGCAGCCGAGGACTCCTGCGCACCAACCTGGAGGTCAACCCCGGCGAAATCATGGCGTTGCTCGGCCCCTCAGGCTGTGGCAAAACCACCTTGCTGCGTTTGATTGCCGGGCTGGAAGTGGCTGATGCAGGCAGCCGCATCTGCTTTAACGGGCAGGACGTGACGGCGCAAAAAGTCGAGCAACGCGGCGTGGGCATGGTGTTTCAGCATTACGCGCTGTTCCCGCAAATGACGGTGGCGGCCAACATTGGCTACGGCCTGAAAGTGCGCCATGTCGATGAGGTGCAACGTAAAAAAGCGGTCGGCGAAATGGTCGACTTGGTGCGCCTGAGCGGCCTGGAGCACAAGCGCCCCGCTGAGCTCTCAGGCGGTCAGCGCCAGCGCGTGGCCCTGGCCCGCGCGCTGGCCGTGCGCCCCAAAGTACTGCTGCTGGACGAGCCACTCACGGCGCTGGATGCCAAACTCAAGGAGCAGTTGCGTGGCGAGCTGGCCCAGTTGCTGCGCAGCCTGCGCATCACTGCCATCCACGTCACGCACGACCAGCAGGAAGCCCTGGCCATTGCCGACCGCCTGGCCGTGATGCACGCCGGGCGCATCGTGCAGGTGGGCGATGGCGAAACGCTGTATCGCCGGCCTGCGCACCCGTTTGTAGCGGAATTTTTGGGGCGTATCAACCGGCTGGCGCGCAGTGCGCAGCAGGTTGAAAGTGGGCATGTTGTGCTGGGCGGTCTGGCGATGTGCTGCTTACCTCAGCACGCAGACCAGGCCACGCTTTTGGTGCGGCCGGAAGACATTGAAATCGGTCCACCATCGTACGGTTGGGGCGAGGCCATCATTGCGCAGCGCAGTTTTATGGGCGACCGGGTGCAACTGTTGCTGACAACCACCGATCAAGCGCCACTGAGCGCCGAGGTGCCGTCGGGTAGCGTGTTGACAGCCGGACAAACCGTCGGAATCCGCATCGATCCGCTGCGTTTGCTGGCTGGGCAAGAACCGGTTTGAGGAGGCCTCTTTCCCACTGGGGAACGAGCCAAACCCAGTTAATTTATGCAAAATGGGCCACCAGCCCTTGTAAAAACTGCTCAAGCAGCTATTAAATAAGTAGCAGATCAAATGACGAAAACCAAGCCATGACCACCCTGCTGGCCCACCTAACCGACCTGCATATCCGCGAACCCGGCAAGCTGGCCTACGGTCGCATCGACACCGCTGCTCACCTGAAAACAGCGGTGCAGTCGGTGCTGCGCCTACCCCAGCAGCCGCATGCGGTGGTGCTGAGCGGCGATTTGGTGGACTTTGGTCGGGTTGACGAATATGCCCATCTGCGCGAATTGCTGCGCCCCTTGCAAATGCCGCTGTACCTGCTGCCCGGCAACCACGACAGCCGCGAGCAACTGCGCACAAGCTTTCCCGAGCACACCTATCTGGGCACAGATGGCTTTGTGCAATACGTGGTGAAAGTCGGCGACCTGCGCCTCATTGCGCTGGACACCGTCACACCCAACGAGCCCTTTGGCGCACTGTGCAAGCAGCGCCTGGATTGGCTGGCCGTGCAACTCAAAGCCTGCGCACACGAACCGGTGGTGATTGCCATGCACCACCCGCCGTTTGCCACCTTGATTGGTCACATGGATGCCATTGGCCTGCGCGAAGGCACCGATGAACTGGAGGCGCTGGTGGCGCAATACCCCAACGTGCAACGCATTTTGTGCGGCCACTTGCACCGCGCGATCGAGGTGCGCTTTGGCGGCACGATTGCCTGCACCACGCCGTCGCCTGCGCACCAGGTTTTCTTGAACTTCGACCCCCAAGCGCAGTCAGCCTGGGCGCTGGAGCCGCCCGCATTTCGCCTGCTGGCGCTGCCCGATGACCAACGCGTGGTCAGCCACCTGGTGCCCTGTGGTGTGTTTGACGGGCCGCACCCGTTTCATGATGCGGCGGGGTTGATTGATTGAACCCGCACCTCAAGGCGCGGGATTGCGAACCCGCACTTCAAGGCGCAGTGAACCGCAAAAAAAACGCCACATTGCGCTGCGCATAGTCCGGGTACGTGTGGTGGTTGGCCAGCATGATGCGCAGCTGGTTGAGCACGTTGCGTTGTAGCGTTGGCGCCAGGCGGACCACTGCGGGAAACGCGCTGGGTGTGGCCTGCACAGCGGCCGCTATGTCCTCACTGGTCTTGATCAATAGACCGGCTGTGTTGGTAAACCCGGCAGCCCTGAATTGCCCGGCTATTTGCGCAGAAGTGTTGAGGCTGATGCCCTCGATCCGTGCAAAGCGCTGGTTGTACAACGGCGTGGGCGGGTTGGCGGCAAAGTCGGTTGCGATGCCGCGGGCACCCACGGCTTGGCTATTGGTTTGTGCCTTGGCGTTGCTAACCCCGTCGTTGTCGTCATTGCCGCACATGTACAAGGCCGATGGTGTGGTGGTCGCTTTGGCAAAGTTGGTTTGACCATCGGCGCAGTACGAAGCGACTGCCCTGAAACGCAGGCGGGGAAAGTTGGCGTCCACGGGTGCCACGGCCACGGTACCCAGCGCGATGCTGAATCCCCCGCCGTTGGACATGCCCAGCGCAAACCTGGGCGTGCTGGCGGGCACCAGGCCCAGCGTTTCCCAGGCGGCAAAAAGTGTTTCGAGGTTTTTCAGGTCGATGTTGTCGGCAATGAGCGCCGTATTCCAGCGTTGCTTGCCATCGCCGTTCAAGTCACCGGCCACCGATTCCCCGGCATCGGCAGACACCATGCAGTAGCCCTTTGCCACCAGAGCCAAGGCCACGGCAAATGTGTCCACTTTGTTGATGAAATTGCCCGAGCCACCCGTGCCGTGGCTGGGCAGCACCACCCCTGCGCATGGCGGGTGAAAAAAGTAGCGCACGGTCTTGCTCACGGTTGTGCTGCCGGCAAAAGTTTGAGTTTGCAGCGCCAGGCCCTAATCGCGCTGGCTGGCTGCCAGGGCTACGTCGCGTGCAGGCATGACAAAACTGCTGCGCCAGTCGTTGGCGTTAGCCAGCAGGGCGGTGTCACCTGTCCAGGCCAGCGGCACACCTGGGCGCGCGGATTCAACGCTGACCAGATGTGTGCGGTTTGCCCAGCGGCATAACGCCCTGAGCCATAACCGCCAGACACCGTGGGGTTGTAGGTCGCGGAAGCGGGGGCTGGAGTGGCGCAAGGTGAAGCGGGTGCAGGCGATGGCGAGGGTGCAGGCGGTGGAGGGGCTGTGGCACTCGGGGGTGTAGATGGCGGGATTGGGGTTGGGGTGGCGGAGGTGTCGCTGCCACCGCCGCATGCGGACACGGCGGCGGCAAGGCTGACCACAGCCCGGGCGGTTCGCACGTGGCGCCAGGCAGCCGTGGTGTGGGTTGCAGTCATCCAAAGCGCCTTGTTGTGAAGCTTGGATTGTGAAAATGCGGGAACCCGGCACGGTGTGCTCCCAGGTAAATCTTGCGTTACGGCCCGGTAAATGTGGTGGTGTGGGCATCAGCGTGGGCTTGAATCAGCCACGCCGCTTCGTCGGTGAACTGCCCGGCGGCGATCATGGTTTGCACGGTGCGCGCATCGAACTGTGCGAATTGCGTCACCTCACCATCTTGATTGACTGGTACCAGGCAATCGGGCACCACGCAGCTAAACCAGTCGAGCCGCTCCACCAAATAGCCCGCGCCGCCACCGTCCCGGGCTGGGCGGCAGGTGTCGATATGGCCACCGTAGCGCAGTTCTTGCAGGTCGGCCAGCCGCAAACCTGCCTCTTCCCATGTTTCACGCGCGAGGGCCGTCATCAGCGTGGCATCCAGCGCGTCGTCGGCGCTGACCATGCCGCCCATCAGCGTGTCCCACAGGCCGGGGTCGTTGGGTTTGAACAGCGCGCGTTGCTGCACCCATTGGCGACCATCGGGCGCAAAGCCCAGCAGGTGTACGGCCTGGGTGGCAATGCCCAACGGGCGCACGGCAGCGCGTTCTATGGTGCCCAGCCGCTGACCAGTGGCATTGCACACCGCCAGTTGCTCATCGCGCCAGGCACCAGCCAGGCCGGCGGCGTGCAGCGCGTGCGCCAGCGCATTCAAACCCGCGGTGACCGGGCCTTTCAGCAACCAGCCAGATACACCATCATGCTCTGTTTTTGATAGCTGCTCGAGCAGATTTTGCAAGGGCAATAAGCCTATTGGGCTTAAAAATTCAGGCTCTACAGTGCCCACCCCTTGCACGCCATGCTCGGTTTGCACCCACAGCGGTACGCGTGGGCGCAGCGATGGTTGCCGGATGTTCAACGCTTCTGCAGTGTCTCCAAGCCCAACCGCCCGTCGCCAAACTCGCCATACGGCCCGGACAGGCTGCCATCAGCAGCCAGGGAATAAATGCTCACGCCGCAGCGCGCGCCGCCATAGCTCACGGCCAGCGCGTTGCCCTGGCGAATGCCCACGCCATTCAAGGTGTCGTTGTCGTCTTTGTAGACCACACGGAAGGTTTGCCCGTTGGCGGTGATCGTGGCCACACCGTCGTAGCTCTCGCCTTCAGGGTTTTTGCCCACCGACTCGTAAGTACCGTCCACCCGGTCAGGCGCGCCGGCCTGCTTGGTCATGCGCTCGGTGCCCAGGCTGTTGTTGTTTAAATCGCCCCACGGCCCCGACATGTTGCCGTTGGCCTGGATTTCCAGCGCGCTCACGGTGCATTTGCTGCTGGGGCCCCAGGAGGCAAACAGCTGGTTGCCCCGCTGAATGCCCATACCGCGCTGGGTTTTGCCGTCCGAGTAGGTCAGGCGAAGTACAGGGCCTGCTTCAACGATGCGCAGGCTGCCGGTGTAGCTCTGGCCGTCAAAGTCTTTGCCGGTCACGCTGTAGTTGCCTGCCATGGACTGGGCTGTGGCGGGGGCTGCCAACAGGCTGAGGGCGCAGGCAGCGGCTGCGAGAAGGGCTCTTGTACGGTGCATGGGTTGCATGAATTGCATGGGGTCAGCTCGAATGAGAAAAAAGTGCACTCGGAAGATGCCGAAATGCTCGCTAAATGTAGCCCAGCTGCGATGGTTGGTCATCGCGCCAGCACAGAAATCACCCCCTGCAGTCCGGGCGAAATTACTATGAAATAGATAGCTGCTTGAGCACATTCTGAATGGGTCGAAGACCGTTTTGTATTTGAATTTATCTGTCATCAAGCTCACCTGTGCACGGTCTAAACTTATCCTGACCATGGCAAACCACCCTTATTACGTTCTCTTTCTGTGCACCCACAACACCGCACGCAGCATCATTGCCCAGGCGGTGCTGACGCATCTGGAGCCCGAGCGTTTCATCGCCTTTTCTGCCGGCACGCATCCGTCAGCGGACGGCAAGGTGCACCCCTACACGCTGGCCGCGCTGGCGGATCAGGGCATTGCGATTGACGGTTTGGCCAGCAAAAGCTGGCATGTGTTTAACAACCCGCGCGCCCTGGTGATGGATCTGGTGATCACAGTGTGCGAAGGTGCCGCCCAAGAAACCTGCCCACAGTGGCCTGGCCAGCCTGCCACGGCGCACTGGAGCTACCCCGACCCGGTGAGCATGTTCGCCACCGAAGAGGTACGCATGCAGGCCTTTGAGCGTGCAGTTCAAGTGTTTAGCCGCCGCCTGGCGGTGTTCGCGCAACTGCCCGAAGAACGCCTGGACACCTACCGCCTGGAGCAACGCGCCCGCATGGTGGCGACCAGGTGGGCGCAGCTGGATGCGACGGTGTGAGGCATTTCAAGCTTTGAGCATTTCAAGCTTGAGGCGCGGCACACACCCGCCCTTCAAGTCTGCAGCGCGGCCCACATCTCCTGATCCCGTGCCGCCGTCCAGATGCGCGGGTTTTTGATGCCCTTGGCCTCGTCATACGCACGGCTCACGTCAAACGGCAGGCAGTGCTCGTAGATGAATACCTGGCCAAACACCGGGTCCATGGCTTTGCGGGTGTGGGCCATGGCGGCTTTCAGGTCCATGTTGGCCGCGGCGGCTTGTTTGCCGGCTTCAAACAGGGTGGTTACCCAGCGGTGCGTGTAGTCCAGCGCTTTGTTCACATCGGCGTTGCCCTTCATCGCCTCGCCGCGACCCGGCACGATGGCTTCGGCCTTCAACTCACGCAGCGCGACCAGCGTGGCGGGCCATTCTTCCAGGTGTGCGTCGCCGGTGTAAACGCCAGCGTTGTATTCCACCAGGTCGCCGCTGAACAGCACTTTTTCTTGTTCGACCCAGGCGATGGTGTCGCCGCGTGTGTGACCGGGGCCGGGGTGCCAGATCTGCACTTTCACGCCACCCAAATCCACCGTCAACGAGCCCTGGCGACCCGGCTTGCCGTCGCCAATCACCATGGTGGGCCAGGTCAGGCCGGGAATGCTTTCCTGGCCGCGAAACAGGCGGGGAAAACGGTCGATTTCACTTTGCATGTCTTGCGCGCCGCGCTCCACGATCAGCTCGTAGGTGCCCTGGCTTGCAATCACCTCGGTCGCGCCTTCAGCCGCATAGGCACTGGCGCCCAGCACGCGCACCGCGTGGTAGTGGGTCAGCAGCACGTACTTGATGGGCAGACTGCTCACACCGCGAATGCGCGCAATCAAGTCGCGCGCCAGATCGGGCGTGGCGGTGGCGTCGCTGACCATGATGAACTTGTCGCCAATGATGACACCCGAGTTGGGGTCGCCCTCGGCTGTGTAAGCCCAGCAGTGGGCACTGAGCTGCTCGAAAGTGATTTTTTTCTCGGCCAGATCGGCCTGGCTGGCGAAAGCTTTTGCGGGGGCTTGGGACATGCAATTGGCTCCGGTGAGTGATTTGGAAAAATTCACCTAATCGTAATGCGTTACGAATGGGTGAATTCAAAGTGTTTATTTTGCCTCTTGTTTCGTCAATCAAATCACCCATCGCACGGCTTGCTGCGCCAGTTCTTGCGGGTCACTTGAAGCATTCAGCGCGTCCGCCATCCGCCGTTGCGTTCAGCATCGCAACGGACGTTACGACAAGCCTTTTTCCAGCATGCCAATCACCTCATCGGCGAAAGCCGCGTAACTCAAACGTCCACCGGGGCGCAGCCAGGTGAACGTCCAGTTGATCATGCCCATCAGCATCATGGTGATGGCCGTCTGGTTGGTTGGGTTTAACCGTTGCGGGTAGGCGCGGCGCAGGAAACGGGTGAAGGTTGAAACCACGTCGCGCTGGCGGTTCAGGATCAGCTCGCGTTGGGAAATGCTTTGACCAGGATGGGTCACAACACTTAAAAACTGCGTGTCGTGCAGCAGCGCCACATGACGCGTGGCGGAGGTTTCGTACTCGGCCAGAAAGGCGCGCACCAGCTCGTGTAGCGCGGCGCGCTCATCCATGTTGCGCCGCTGCGCGGTGGCCTCGGTCTCGCCCACGATGGCCAGCAAGCGCTGGGTGTAGCGATCCAGCAGGTCAAACAGGATGGCTTCTTTGCTGTCGTAGTAGTGGTACAGCCGCGCTTTGCTGGTGCCAGTGGCCGCCGCAATGTCGTTCATGCTGGCAGCGCTGTAGCTTTGCCTGGCAAAACACAGGGCGGCAATGTCCAGAATGGCCTCGCGTTTCAGGTCGTGTTGGGATGATTTGGGTCGTGCCATTGCGCGCAAGCGTAGCTGCAAAACCGCGACGACAGATGACCTCGCCTGCGGCGAGTGATGACAGATGACCGGGCCGCTTATCCGATGGATGACCCCCGTCATCTGTCATGGTGGCTGCTCAGCAGCCCCGTCATCTGTCATGGCGTGCAAGAAGATCTTCTTTTTGCGTCAAATTCAGTTGCAGCCCTTGAATAACCTGCTCGAGCAGCTATAAAATATGTAGCAGACCAAGCGGCTGTGAGTATTAAACCCAAGCCCAGGCGTGACGCCGCACCCACCCCCGCCCATGCCGCGCCCCGCAAATCAGCCAAAGGTGCCGCTACGCGCAGCTGCCAGGGGCTTACTGTGCGCACGGGTGGTGTCACGGTGGCGGCAACGGCGCACCAGTTGAAGTAAGCCGGTGCATGCAGATCATCCGAGCCATAAGACTCCAGTACCACGCGCTGGCCGCGGGAAACATGAAGCTGCTGGCCTGTCTGCAGAAAGAGGTCTTGCGCAGGCTCGTTGTGCAAGCAGTCAAACGTGAGCCAGACCCGGCCGTGCGAAATGCACAACTGCGCGTCTTGCTTAGGCAACAAAGTAATGGCTCGCCCAGCTTCCAGCTTCCAGGTGCCGGGCAGGTTGCTGTCCAGGCTGGTGATCGAATTCAAAGCTGATAAGTACATGGCGTGCTCCGGTGGTGCATGAGGAGTCGCCATGATGACCAGCCACACGCACCGCGTCCAATGAAACCGAGGGCGACTATTGATTCCATAATCACATCAATGAAACACTCCCAAACCGTTTTGCGCACGCGCCCCATCCAGGCCGGCAATCTGCGCAGCTTTGAGGCTGTTGCCCGGCACCTGAACTTTCGCGCGGCGGCTGAAGAGCTTGCGCTAACGCAATCTGCCGTGAGCCGCCAGATCCAGGCGTTGGAAGAAGAAGTGGGCGTCAGTCTCTTTTTGCGTCACACCCGAGCGGTGGAGGTCACGGGCGCAGGCGCGCAGTTGCTGGCAGCGGTCATGCAGTCACTGCCGCGTATTGACAGCGCGGTGCGACAGATTCGCCGCAGTGCAGGCCGCAAAAGTGTGTCACTCACCACTTTTGCCTCATTTGCGTCCATGTGGCTGATTCCCCGCCTGGAAATTTTCCAGCGTGCACATGCAGACATCGACATCCGCATTGATGCCACAGACACATCACTGGACCTGGACATTGCCGATGTGGACATAGCCTTGCGGTACGGCCCGCCAGGCAGCATGCCGGCGCATGCAGTGCGCCTGTTCGGCGAGCAACTTACGCCGGTGGCCAGCCCCTGGTTGTTGAAAAACGCGCCCCAATTGAAGCAGCCGGAAGACCTCCGTCATTTCGCGCTGATTGAAGCGGGCGACGGCCACGTATCGCACCTGGAGTGGCTGACATGGCGGCGCTGGCTGGACTCACGCACGGATGCCGGGCAATTAGGGCGGCTGGAGCCCAAGCGCTGGCTGTATTTCAACTATGCCTACCAGATGACGCAAGCGGCGCTGACCGGACAAGGTGTGGTTCTGGCCCGCCTTCCACTGGTGGCAGAAAGTCTGGCCAATGGCGATCTGGTCGAAGTGCTGCCCGGTCAGCGCATGGATTCGCCGATGGCGTATTGGTTGATTTCGGGGCCGAGAGCGAAAGACAGGCCCGAAATAGATGCTTTTTGCCGGTGGCTGATCGCACAGGCCAAGGCTACCCGCGAGGCCATTGGCGAAGTGCCTGACCCTGATACGGTGGACAGCATTGATTAAAAAACACGGAGCTCCAAATGCAAACAGTCACCGCGTTGTACGAAACAAGGCGGTGACTATTGCGTTGCCCAACTTCATTGGGCGAATGCGCGATTGGCGATTACGCGGCCATCAATTTGGCTTTGTCGCGTAAGTCACGAATCTCGTCGTGGTTGCGCTGCGCGCCATCGGCCTGACGCTGCACCAGCGTGCGAACAGTGGCGGGCAGCGACTCTTTCAACGCTTTCCGATAAGCCGCCACAGCGCGGTCTTCGCCGCGCTCGCACTCCGACAGCACTGCGGCATCGTCAAACGTGGTCAATGCGGCTTTCACGGCGACCCACCCACGATGCAGCGCGCCAGCAGTGGTGCCGCTTTTGTCTTCCACTTGACCGCCCAGGGTAACGATGCACTGCTCCAGCTCTCGGGCTGCGCTAGCGCAGTCACCAGCGCGTTTAGCAAACAGGCTTTTCAAATCTGCGCGGGTCGCTTGGTGCGCGCAGTCATTGAAACCGTATTCGCCATCGCGGCAGCTTTCCACCAAGTCTTCCAGTGTGTCGATCACGTCGTCGTTGGCAGGCATGTTGGCGTCGGAACTCAACACACCGGTGCTCATGTAGCCTGAATCACCCAGCCGGGTCCATGCTGCACGTGTGGCGGGCTCGGCTTGCTCCCATGACAACCGCGAAGTGTCGCGCTCGCTCGACCAACGGTTCGCCAAATGAGGTTTGGCTGCTTCGTAGGTACCGGGATACAGGCCGCGGCCAGATACTGCCAATCCGTAAGCGGGACCGTAGTCGTCAAATGTGCGCCCGGTTTCGTAGTACGACTCGTTGGAGTAGTTTTCGCGCCAGTACGCCATCTCGGCGGTGGGGTTGACAGCTTCGCCTACGGCGCTGCCGCTCAGGCCACCTACAACTGCACCCATCACACCGCCAACCGCGGCACCCACTGGTCCGCCCAAAGCGCCCAATGCGGCACCGGCCATGGCACCACCTGCTGCGCCAACACCGGTGCCTAACGGATGGGAACCCGGTTCGTCAGTGATCGGGTCACGATTCATGTTTCGCTCTTCAGCCATGGTCACTCCTGAGGGTTAAAAAGTTAAGAAGGCTCCAGTATTGAATCGTGACGTGCTGTGCGCTGTCAGGCAAATAGCGCGCAGGGCGTAGGAGATAAGCCCGTCAAGACCCGCGGACACCCGTGGAGCTTGGTTGTTTGTCTTGGCGCGTGTTACTGAATTTTCTGGGCTTGACGCATGGCTTTAGCGGCTTGCATTTCGTTGCGATCCAGAAAACCATCCTTGTTGGCATCGATCTTGTCGAAGTGTTGTGCCATCCTGGGGCGGTTGGCCGCCTCAGCCCGGCTGATGCGTCCGTCACGGTCTGCATCGATTTTGGGGCGGATGTTTGTTGTGTAAGCGGGGCTGGCGTTGGCTTCTGCTGTGGTGGGTTGGGTCAATGTGGCGGTGGCGACGGTAGACAAAGCGGCGATAGCGGCCAGGGTGACAACAAATTTCATGGGGCAATTTCTTTCTTGGGTTGAGTTTGAAGACCCCTATGCAACGCGCGCCGGTGCGTTGGCGTTGAGTCTTCAGCCCCGGCTATGCATGGCTTTACCGACGGGCTACGCGCCGGTTACACCCGCTGTTATTCCAGGTCTGGAACCTGTCCCACAGGCGGCGGTCCGCCAGCTTTGCTGGTGCGAAAAACCACTTTGCCACTGGGCACATGCACCACTCGCAACTCGTAGCGAGTTGGATCCAGCACGCCTTTAACGGCCAGTGCAATCGCCATGGCACGGTTGCTGTACAGGCGTACAAACGCCGACGGAGGGAGCAGGCGCCCCATCAGTGGCTGGTTACTTTCAATTCGGTAGCACGCGTCAGACATTGTGTTTGTCCCGCAAAACGGTGCCTGCATCGTAGAAAGGTGGCGCGACGAAGCCGTGACGGTCGTGCGACGGTTGTGTGACGGTTGGCAGCTGTGAGAAATATGCAGTCAGCCGGTAGTTTGCTATACAAAATATAGCTGCCTGAGCAATTTTTAATAAACTTGCGGCAGCTTTTTGATGTGGAAAAGCCTGATGGAGGTGCCGTCATCCAATGTCGTTTCCACAGATCCCGGCAAACCCCCAAAAACGACAAAGCCGACTCGAAAGTCGGCTTCAATTCAATTGCGCATCCAGCATATGATTGGTGCCCAGGAAGGGACTCGAACCCCCACGAAGTTACTCGCTAGTACCTGAAACTAGTGCGTCTACCAATTCCGCCACCTGGGCATTTCAAGTCAGCCGGAGATTGTATCAATAATTCAAGCCATACCAGCGGCATGCTGGACGAAGTAGAGGGTGTGGTGTCCGGGCACCGCGACGGTCACGGTTATGTCGTGCCGGACAACGGTGACAACGACATCTATTTGCCACCCAACGAAATGCGCGCGGTGCTGCATAAAGACCGCGTCAAAGCGCGCATCGTGCGTCACGACCGAAAGGGCCGACCCGAGGGTCGGGTGGTCGAAATCGTCGAGCGCCCGCCGCAGCCCATCATTGGCCGCTTACTGCACGAAAGTGGCGTGTGGCTGGTGGCACCGGAAGACAAGCGCTACGGGCAAGACATACTGATACCCAAGGGGGCAACCGCCATGGCCAAACCCGGTCAGGTGGTGGTGGTGGAACTGACGGAACCGCCTGCACTGTTTGGGCAGCCGGCAGGCCGCATCAAGGAAGTCCTGGGCGAGATCGACGACGCCGGCATGGAGATTGAAATTGCGGTGCGCAAATACGGCGTGCCGCACGAGTTTTCACAAGCCTGCCTCGACCTGGCCCGCACGCTGCCCGACAAAGTGCGCGCGCAAGACAAGCGCCACCGGGTGGATTTGACCGATGTGCCGCTGGTCACCATCGACGGTGAGGACGCCCGCGACTTTGACGACGCGGTGTATTGCGAGCCTGCCAAGGTTGGTAGAGGCAAAGGCTGGCGTTTGCTGGTGGCCATTGCTGACGTGAGCCACTATGTAGAAACCGGCAGCGCCATTGATATTGACGCTTACGAACGCGCTACCAGCGTGTATTTCCCGCGCCGCGTCATTCCGATGCTCCCCGAAAAGCTGTCCAACGGCCTGTGCTCGCTGAACCCCGATGTGGAGCGCTTGTGCATGGTGTGCGACATGCTGGTGACCAGTGCTGGCGACGTACATGCCTACCAGTTTTACCCCGCCGTGATGTTCAGTCAGGCACGCTTTACCTACAACGAAGTAGCCGCCATCCTGAGCAATACCCGTGGCCCCGAAGCCCAGCGCCGCCAGGCACGGGTGGGCGATTTGCTCAACCTGCACGACGTGTACCGCGCCTTGCTGACTTCGCGCAACAAGCGCGGTGCGGTGGACTTTGAAACCACCGAGACGCAGATCATTTGTGATGAGAACGGTCGCATTGAAAAAATAGTGCCACGCACCCGCAACGAGGCGCACAAACTCATTGAAGAAGCCATGCTGGCGGCCAACGTGTGCAGTGCCGACTTCATCGCGCAAAGCAAGCACCCCGGTTTGTTTCGCGTACATGAAGGCCCCACACCCGAGAAAAAGGACACGCTGCGTAATTACCTGAAAGCCATTGGCGTGGGTTTGACGATCAGCGAAGACCCGTTACCTGGCGAGTTCCAGGCGATTGCTGCCGCCACCAAAGACCGGCCCGATGCGCAGCAAATTCACAGCATGCTGCTGCGCTCCATGTCGCAGGCGATTTACACGCCGATCAACAGCGGTCACTTCGGCCTGGCTTATGAGGCTTACACCCACTTCACCAGCCCGATTCGCCGCTACCCCGACCTGCTGGTGCACCGCGTCATCAAAGCCATTCTGGCCAAGCGCAAGTACCAATTGCCTGGTTTGCCCACACCCGGAGAAGCACATGAAAAGCTGGCGCGCCGCCTGGCAGCGCGGGTCAAAGCGCCCAACAACAAACTCAAAAAACCACCCGAGCCAAGCACGCCTGAAAAGATACTTGAAGTTCAGGCGTGGGAGGCCGCGGGCCTGCATTGCAGCGCCAACGAACGCCGCGCTGACGAAGCCAGCCGCGACGTGGAAGCCTGGCTCAAGTGCAAGTACATGCGTGAGCATTTGGGCGAGGAATATGGCGGCGTGGTCACGGCAGCCACCACCTTCGGCATCTTCGTGACGCTTGACGCGATGTATGTGGAAGGGCTGGTGCACATCACCGAGCTCGGCGGCGAATACTTCAAATTCGACGAGGCCCGCCAGGAGCTGCGCGGTGAGCGCACCGGCATTCGCTACGCCATTGGCACGCGGGTGCAGGTGCAAGTCAGTCGGGTGGACCTGGATGGCCGCAAGATCGACTTTCGCCTCGTGCGCGAGGGCGAAGAATTGTTGGCCCGCGCCATGAAAGACAAGGGCGCAGGCCCCAGCATGGTACCGCGTGGAGCGCCCACTGGCTCGCCCGTCAAGGCTTCCGCCCGACGCGCAGCCAAGCGGGTCGATACGGTGCCGTTGTCGCCCATTTCGGCGCTGAAGGCGGCGGTCAAAAAAGCCTCAGGCGGTAAAGGCATGACCAAAGGCCGTAAGCCACGTCGCTGAACGACATCGCCACGCCTGCTGACACAACGCGTCAATGGGTACAAAGCAAAAAAGGACGGACATGTCTTCTGATTTCAAACGCATTGCTGTCGTTACCGGCGCGGGGACCGGTATTGGCAAAGCAACGGCGCTGGCGCTTCTGGCCGATGGCTGGCATGTGGTGCTGGCTGGGCGACGCAGTGAGCCGCTGGCCCAGGTTGCGCATGAGTCTGACGTCGCAATGCGGACACTGGCCGTGCCAACCGACGTGGCTGACCCGGTAGCTGTCAAGGCTTTGTTCGACCAGGCGGTGCAAACCTTTGGCCGGGTCGATCTGCTCTTTAACAACGCCGGCATCGGCGCGCCCGCTGTGCCGATTGACGAACTGCAAGTGGAGCACTGGAAAGCCGTGGTGGACATTAACCTGAA
>JAYUXO010000366.1:0-3104 GCA_043753505.1 Comamonadaceae bacterium | reverse complement strand
CCATTCAAATCAATCCATTTGATTTGTACTCATCGTTCATAATTTTCGAATGAAAAAAGCATCCAGTCCACCCACGCTGGCACAGACCCTCACCCCCGACGCCCTGGCCTTGCTGGACACCATCGCCACCCAGGGCAGCTTTGCCGCCGCCGCCCGCGCCATGAACCTGGTGCCCAGCGCACTGACCTACCGCGTGCGGCAGATCGAAGACGCGCTGGACGTGCTGCTGTTTGATCGCAGCGCCCGAACGGCGGTGCTCACGCCAGCAGGCCAGGAACTGCTACGCGAAGGCCAGCGCCTGCTGCGCGAGCTGGATGCGGTGGCCCACCGCGTCAAACGCGTGGCCACCGGCTGGGAGCCGCAGCTCACGGTGGCGGTGGACAGCATCATGTGCATGACCACGGTGATGGAGCTGGCGCAGGACTTTTTTGCACTCGCCGCCCCCACGCGCCTGAAGCTGCGCGAAGAAACCCTGTCGGGCACGCTGGCTGCGCTGACCAGTGGCCAGGCCGACCTGGCCATCGGCGTGGTGCTGGATGCTTCGGACAACGCCAGGGTGCAGCACCGCGCGTTGGGCCAGATTCCGTGGGCCTTTGTGGTGGCACCGCACCACCCGCTGGCCGCTTTACCCGAGCCGCTGAGCGACGAGGTCATTGCCCAACACCGTGCCGTGGCCGTGGCCGATTCGGTGCAGCGTGGCACCGGCTTGAGCGTGGGCTTATTGGGTGGTCAAGACGTGTTCACTGTGCCCAGCATCAGCGCCAAACTCCAGGCGCAACTGCGCGGCCTGGGCTGCGGCTTTTTGCCGGAGGCCATGGTGCAGCCGTATCTGGAATCGGGTCGCCTGGTACGCAAAACCGTGCGCCGGCAAAACCGGCTGTCTCGCGTTTGCTATGCCTGGGCGAGCCAACCGGCAGCGGCGCAAGGCAAGGCGCTGGACTGGTGGCTCAAAGCGCTGGAAAGTCCCAAGACAAGGCAGGCGTTGTTGAAATGATTCAATCGCAGTTCACTTCCCAGTAATATTTTTAAACTACCATCCGTTAAGAGAGCGTCGCTAATGCTCAGATTTTTGTCATAACGGAGGGAAAATGCTCATAACAAAGTCAATTCATAAATTCGGGAAACTTGCAAGTAGCGGCAGTTTGTTAATACTCCAGTTGCTTTCGCTGTTTATTTTTCCTTCTACAACAAATGCGCAGCAATAATATGAACGCCCACCTCTATATTATAAAGTTGAAGACAGCGGTTATTTAGGCAATGCTACTTACAGGGTATCTCGTCCCGAAAATGCCTGCGGCATTTATAACGCTAATAGCGGGGTAAGTCAAGCTGTAACTTTTATATTTTCTGTTCATCCATATTATAGAGGCTCATATGCTTGTGAAGCAACTCAAACAAGTCAACAGATACTCTCTTATGGAGAAATTTTAGGAGCTGGTGGAATTACAGCGGAGTGTGGCCCCGAAGAGCCACCAGTGCCGCGTGAAATGCTTGTAGGCCGTAATATCGCTTCGTTACGGCACAACAAGATAAATGATATGTGTACCTGTCCTTTACTCGGATCAACTTTTAACGCATCCATCGGATGGTGTGAGCTAGTAAGTCCTCCTCCACCACCGATAGATTTACCCTTAGGAAGCGGTCACGGTGGTGGCAGTGGCGCTGGCGGCGCCGGCGGCGCTGGTGGTGGCAGCGGTGGTGGTAAAGGCGGCAAGCAGTGTACCCCGGACGGAGCGTCGGCAGGAAACCCTATTATTCCCTTCACTGGCGAAAAATACCTTCAAGAAATTGATTTTACTGACGCAAGTGAGCATGCTTTAACTATAAGTCGTACCTACCGTAGCCAACAGAACGAAGTTGCTTTAAAAATGGGAGGTTATTGGACGCTTGGCATCAGCGCATGGCTACAAATTAACACTGTTACCGGAATTGAGAACTCCGCCAGACTTACGTTTGGTAGCGGCCAAATCCGCACATTCACCCGCTCGCTTTCTGATGGCAATTGGATATCAGATGCCATTGCTACAGATACGCTGCTGATAGTGCCCGGAGGCTACGAATATCGCCGCACGGAAGATGATGGAATTTGGCGGTTTGACAGCAGCGGCCGCCTGCTGACTCAAACCCAGCGCAATGGGTGGGTAACGACATACACATACAACGCATCCAACCAACTCGTACAAATTACCAACCACTTTGGCCGCAGTTTGCAGTTGACATATAATTCCCAAGGTTTGTTGGCTCAAATTACCCAACCCAATGGAGCGCTGATTCGCTACGAATACAACAGTCAGAGTCGTCTCACTATCGTGCGTTTCCCTGACAACACATCAAAAGCGTACCTGTATGAAAACACTGCTTTTCCGAATGCGTTAACCGGTGTTATTGACGAGAACAACACCCGTCTTGCCACTTACACCTACGACACGCAAGGCCGCGCCATAGATACCCAGCGCGCTGCCAACTCGAACCGCTACCTGGTGACATACCCCGCGACGGCAGGCGACCCGACGCAAGTCATTGACCCGCTGGGTACGACCCGTTCATATACCTATGCAACCAACTTGGCCCAGTTAGCTGTCACCACTACAGACAAACCCAGTGGTAGCGGTATGGCTGATGCGGCTGCGCGGGTTCAAAACACCTTCGGTCTCATCGACAGTGAGACTGACTTTCTCGGCATGCAGACAACTTTTAGTTGGGATACGGCCCGCCGCTTGAATTTGAGTGTGACCAAAGCAGGTGGCCGCCCCGAAGCGCAAACCACCTCCACCCAATGGCACCCAACCTTCCGCCTCCCGGTGCTCGTCACTGAGCCAGGCCGCACCACCGCCTATACGTACGACGCCCTCGGGAACAAACTCACCGAAACCCTCACCGACACCACCACCGCCCAGTCCCGCACCTGGGCCTACACCTACAACCCCCAAGGCCTGGTCGCCACCGTGGCCGACCCGCGCTCTGCCGCTGCCGGTAAATCCTGGCAATTCACCTACGACACCGCAGGCAACCGCACCCGCGTGCGCAACCCCCTGAACCACGACACCACCTATACCCACGACCTGGCAGGCCGCGTGCTGTCTGAGACCGCCCCCAACGGCCTG
>JAYUXO010000365.1:0-3105 GCA_043753505.1 Comamonadaceae bacterium | reverse complement strand
CCATGTGCTCGCGCAAAGCATCCAGCAAGCTGGTGCGACCATCCAGCGAGAGCAGGTAGGCCTGTCCGTTGACCTGCAGACTCATGCGCATCATGACGGGGTCGGGTTCACGCGGCGGTGTTGTGGTCACTGTCGCGTTGCCGCCAGGCGTCGCGGCACAGCCGATCAGCGGGGCCGCCGCCAGCACGGTGCTGGCTTGCACCATCGCACGACGTGACAAGCCGCTTGTAATGGGCTGCATGCTGTCAAAGGTGTCCGCAAGACTTGCGGTAGAGGCGCAGTGTGCCGTCATCATGATTCCTTGTGAGTTGTGTGAAACCCTGTGCGGCATTCAGCCGCCAGGGCATCAGTAAAATTCGGTCAGGCAAATCATGTCGACGCCTTTGGCGCAGCGTGTAGGTTATGTAGCTGGGCTGCGGTCAGCCGAAGCGCCAGGGTGTGGCGGTGTGGTGTTCTCTGCGCGCGCGGTAACGGCTGTTCAGGTCGTCTTCAGGCCGTCAAGCAAGGCGTTACTTTTTTTAGCTGACTTGCGAGAGGCTGGAGCTCCAGCGCCTGTGCCAGCGTCTGGCTTCGCAATGGGCTGCTGCGCCACACCGATGCGAGGCTGGCATCGTCCGGCATCAGCAGGTTTGCCACCAGCGGCGCTAATGGCGTGTCAGCCGCATCAACCAGCAGCACGTAGCGGCTTTGCGCATCTGTGGTTTCGTGCGCGGCTTCCAGCCGCCCGACCCATTGCAGATCGAGCAAGGTTTGCAACACCGGCTCCAGCTGCAGCGCATCCACACGCAGCGCCTGAGCCAGTGCGGTCAGGCTCAGGCCAGGTCCGAAGGCGGCCCGGTCGGCTTGCAGTCGCTGCAGCACCTCGATGGTCAGCTGAAAGGGCCAGCCGGCTCCACCGCCACGCCGCTGCACGCCCATCAACAGGCTGGGCAAGTAAGCAGCAATCACCGCACCAAACAGCACAATGAGCCACACCACATAAATCCATAGCAGCAGGATGGGCACCGTAGCAAATGCGCCGTACACCATCGAGTAAGCAGGCACCTGGTTTAAATACAAGGCCAGCATTTTTTTAGCCAGCTCAATGCCCACTGCTGCGAACAAGGCCCCCGTCCACGCATGGGCGGCGCGCACCGGCGTGTGGGGAACGTATCGGTACAGCAGCATCAGGCCGGTGGTCAGCAGTAAAAACTCAAAGGTGCCCAGCACCAGCCGCAGCCCGCCAGGCATCACATTCACCACGCCGCTGCTGGCGGTCACCAAAAAGGTGGTCAAGGCCAGGCTGGCTCCAAGCAAGATGGGTCCCAGCGTCAGCGCCGCCCAGTACATCAGCACCCGCTGCATCCAGGAGCGGCGGCGCTTGACCCGCCAGATGCCATTGAGCGTGCCGTCTATCGTGAGCATTAGTGCCAGCGCGATGACCATCAGGCCCACAACGCCTGCCCCACCCAGGCGGCTGGCCTTGCCGGCAAACTGCGTCAGGTACCCCAAAACCTGACGCGCAATCGCGTCGGGCACCAGGCTTTGTATCAACCAGGTTTGCAGGCTGCCCTGCAATTTGGCAAACATGGGAAACGCGCTGAACACCGCCAGCGCGACGGTAAACAACGGCACCAGCGCGGTGATGGTGGTGAACGTCAGGCTGCTGGCGGTCACGCCCAAGCGGTCGGCCCGAAAGCGCTCCCACATGACCGCGGCTGTGTTGCGCCACGGGAAGCGGGAGATCGTTTGTAAAAGGGTTGTGGAAAGGTCTTGCAACAGGCTGGGTGCGTTCATGCTGGCTATCATGCCCGCGCTATGAACCAACCCTTAGACCCCTCAGCCCCCGCCCCCCCCGCTCCCGTTTACGTCGGCACCACCCCCTTGCAAATTGCCACCATCCGCGCGCTGGCTGTGGGCAGTGTGCTTGGGCTGATTGCGCTGGGCGTGGCTTGGGAGCTTTTTTTGGCCCCCATCCGCCCTGGCGGCTCGTGGCTGGCACTGAAGGTGCTGCCGCTGTGCATTCCGCTGGCCGGCTTGCTGAAAAACCGCATGTACACCTATCGCTGGGTGAGTTTGCTGGTGTGGATTTATTTCACCGAAGGTGTGGTGCGCGCTTGGGGCGACAAACCCCCCAGCAACTACCTGGCCATGGTGGAAGTGCTGCTGTGCCTGCTGCTATTCACAGCGTGTGCGTTGCATGTGAAACTGCGTCTGCGCAAGGTCAAGGCCCCGGTGTGAACCCGTTGCTGGATGCGCTGCGCCAGATCGTCGGCGCGCCACACGTGCTGACGCGCAGCGATTCCGACTTATCAGCCTATGAGCAGGACTGGCGCAAACGCAGCCACGGTCATGCGCTGGCGGTGGTGCGTCCGGTATCTGCCAGCCAGGTGGCCGACGTGGTGAAAGCCTGCGCTGCAACCGGTACGGCCATCGTGCCGCAAGGCGGCAACACCGGCCTGGTGGTGGGCTCCACCCCCGACGGCAGCGGCCAGCAGGTGGTGTTGAGCCTGTCGCGCCTGAACGCGTTGCGCGCCCTCGACACCGCCAACCTGACGATGACGGTGGAAGCTGGTTGCATCCTGCAAACCGTGCAGCAAGCCGCCCGTGACGCTGGCTTTTTGTTTCCCTTAAGTCTGGCCGCGCAAGGCAGCTGCCAGATAGGCGGCAACCTGGCTACCAATGCCGGCGGCACGCAGGTGCTGCGCTACGGCAATGCGCGCGACCTGTGCCTGGGGCTGGAGGTGGTGACCGCGCAAGGAGACATCTGGCACGGCCTGAGCGGCTTGCGCAAAGACAACACCGGCTACGACCTGCGCGACCTGTTTGTGGGCAGCGAAGGCACGCTGGGCATCATCACCGCTACCACGCTCAAGCTCTTTCCCCTACCCGCCGCGCAGCTGACAGCCTGGGCCGCGGTACCGTCGCTACACGCAGCGGTGGCACTGCTGAGCCAGGCCCAGCAGCGGTTGGGCGCCGGGCTCACAGGCTTTGAAGTGATGGGCCAGTTTGCTCTGGAGTTGACCGCGTGCCACTACCCGCAGTTGCGCGTGCCGCTGTATCAGGACACGCCGTACTGCGTGTTGCTTGAAAACTCGGACAACGAGTCCGAAGCGCATGCAAGAT
>JAYUXO010000364.1:0-3109 GCA_043753505.1 Comamonadaceae bacterium | reverse complement strand
CCTCAAATCCCACTTCTGGGCCGACTTGATCTCGCGCGATTTCGCGCAACTGGCTGCCGCCCCCAACATCGCCAACGTGGTCGCTGTGCTGCCCGTCGCCGCCATCGAACAACACGGCCCGCACCTGCCGGTGAGTGTGGACACCAGCCTGGTGGACGGCGTGATTGCCGCGTCGCTGTCGCATATGCCCGCCGAGCTGCCGGTGCTGTTTATGCCCACGCAGCAGGTGGGTAAGAGCAACGAGCACCTGCGCTTTCCCGGCACGCTCACGCTCAGCGCCGAGACGCTGATTCGGGTCTGGATGGAGCTGGGCGCTTGCGTGGCGCGCACCGGCATCAAGAAGCTGGTGCTGCTCAACTCGCATGGCGGGCAGATCAGCGTGATGGACATCGTGGCACGTGATTTGCGCGCGGCGCACGACCTGGTGGTGTTCAGCACCAACTGGTTCACCTTGCCGCTGGGCGATGCAATCAATGGCTTGTTCACGCCTGAAGAGCACCGCTTTGGCATCCACGCGGGCGACATGGAAACCTCGATGATGCTGGCGCTGCGACCGCAATTTGTAGACATGACGCAGGCGCGTGATTTCAAATCCACCGCGCAAGACCGTGCCGCCAACTACCCGATTTTGGGCAACGGCACCAGCGCCAAGCTGGGCTGGCAAATGCAGGACTACAACGCCATGGGCGCTGCGGGCAACGCCACATTGGCCACCGCCGAAAAAGGCCACGCGGTCATTGATGCAGCAGGGCTGCAACTGGCACGGTTACTGCAGGAGGTGTCCCGTCTGCCCTTATCCACCTTGATTGACAAACCCCTGATTCCGTAATGACCCCGCTGCTGCAGCTCAACGCCCTCGAAAAACGCTACGGCAATGGCACGCTGGCCTTGCAGGGCATGAGCCTGGACGTGGCGCAGCACAGCTTTGTGAGCTTTCTCGGCCCCTCGGGCTGCGGCAAGAGCACGGCTTTGAAAATGATTGCGGGGTTGTCGCCGGTGACCAGCGGCAGCATTGAATGGGCGGGCTCCCATGCAACGCAACCCGAGATCAGTTTCGTGTTTCAGGAATCCACGCTCATGCCCTGGGCCACCGTGTTTGACAACGTGTGGCTGCCACTGCGCCTGAAAGGCCGCTCGCGTGCCGACGTACAAACGCAGATTGATGCGGCACTGGCCACCGTGGGCCTGAGCCAGTTCGCAAAAGTCTACCCGCGCGAGCTGTCGGGCGGCATGAAGATGCGTGTGTCGATTGCCCGCGCGATGGTGACGCAGCCGCTTCTGATGCTGATGGACGAGCCCTTTGCTGCGCTGGACGAGATGACCCGCTTCAAGCTGAACAACGACACCCTGGCCGTATGGCAGGCCAGCCAGTTCACCACCTTGTTTGTCACACACAGTGTGTACGAGGCGGTGTACCTGAGCCAGCGCATCGTGGTGATGGCCGCCCGCCCCGGCCGCGTGATTGCCGACATTCCCATTGACGAACCTTATCCCCGCAGCGAAGCTTTTCGTACCAGCGAGCGCTACAACCGCTGGTGTGTGCAGGTGTCCAGTGCGCTGCATGAGAGTGCGGCGTGATGTCTGCGCTTACAGCCCTTCAACACGCCGATTTTTAATTGGGTCAGATTCCAATTATTCGAAACCACCCATGACAACCGAAACCACCCCGTCCAATAATTGGACTCTGACCCCAATTAAAAAGCCCTCTGTAGACTGGGTCCGCTGGGTGCTCCCGGTCGTCCTGTTCACTCTCGCGTTGGCCGGATGGGAAGCCTTCGTGCGGATCCGCGAAATTCCGCACTACATCCTGCCCGCCCCCACCCTGATCGCTGTCACGCTGTGGCAAAACCTGGGCTCGTTGATGGGCAGCTGGCTGTTCACCATCAAGATCACCTTTTGGGCTTTGTTTTTGGCGGTCACGGGCGGCGTGCTGCTGGCCACGCTGTTTGCGCTGAACAAGTGGGTGGAAATCAGCCTGTTTCCGTTTGCCATCGTGCTGCAGGTCACACCCATCGTGGCAATTGCGCCACTGATCTTGATCTTCATCGACAGCACCACAGCGGCGCTGCTGTTGTGCGCCTGGATCGTGGCGTTTTTCCCCATCCTGAGTAACACCATCATCGGCCTGCGCAGTGCGGATCACAACCTGCGGGACCTGTTCACGCTGTACCGCGCCAACCGCTGGCAGACGTTGCGCCACCTGCTGATTCCTTCAGCCATGCCTTACTTCATTGCGGGGCTCAAGGTAGCCGGTGGCCTGAGCTTGATTGGCGCGGTGGTGGCCGAATTCACCGCCGGTGCCGCAGGCAAGGAAACCGGACTTGCCTCACGCATTCTGGAGGCCAGTTTTCGCACTGAAATTCCTAAAATGTTTGCGGCACTGGTGCTGGTGTCGCTGACCGGTATTGCGATTTATTTGATCTTCAACCTGGTGGGAAAACTGGTGCTGGGGCACTGGCATGAGAGTGAAGTAAAGAGCGATCGGTAAAGCTTCTTTACTATTATTTTCATAGCTGCTTGAGCAGTATTTACATGGGCTGGTGTCATTTTTTGCTTGAACACACATGATTCTGAACGCTGTCGCCATTCCCCAAGCCTTGCGCGGCTTTGCGTCCGATGCTGCGGCTTTTGACGTCACCTTGAACGGCCCGCACATCACTCACATCCGCCCGAGTGCGCAAGCGGCCACGGGCACGCTGGTCAGCGCGTTTGTGGATGCGCATGTACACCTGGACAAAACCCATACGGTTCAAGCCGTAGGTGCTACTGAAGGCGATTTGTTTGCCGCCATCGAACGCATGGCTGCCCACCGCGCGGGCTGGACCGCCGCTGACCTGCACACCCGCATAACCCGCGCGCTGCAGCAGGCCTACACCTATGGCACCCGCGCCATGCGCACGCACCTGGATTGGGTGGAGCGGGACAAGCCGGTATCCATCGCCGTATTTGAAGCGCTGCGTGACGAGTGGGCCGGGCGGGTGGATTTGCAATGCGTGTCGCTCACGCCGCTGGATCTGTTTGAGGATGCCTTCGATGGGGAGGATATTGCGCTTGAAGTGGCGCGTTTGAACAGGGACCAGCCCGCCGAACGCCAGGCCCTGCTCGGTGC